>JBKCCA010000510.1:0-9982 GCA_046305595.1 bacterium | reverse complement strand
CTCATAGACAGGCTAGATTCTTATTTAGATTTCCCAAAGTATGACCCGCATGGAGATCCTATACCCAATAAAAGTGGAGTATTTGCTTCTAAGAAAATGTTAGATTTATATGATATGCCGGTAGGCTTCAAAGGACAAATCTCTGGGGTTTCTGACCACAGTCCGGTTTTTCTCAAACACCTCGAAAAAATAGGAATTACTTTGGGAGTAGAAATTAAAGTTGAAGATAAAAATCAATTTGACAATTCATTCTGGATAAGTGTTGCTAATGCTGATCCGATTTTCATTAGTAAAGAAGTAACTAAAAATTTATTAGTGTTTAAGAAATGAAACAAGAAGAATCTTTAAGTGAAGTATATCGTTCTGTACAAATACCTGAAGGTAAAAACAAATGGAAGAAATTCTTCGCCTTTGTAGGTCCAGCTTACCTTGTAAGTGTTGGCTACATGGACCCAGGTAATTGGGCTACAGACATTGCTGGTGGAAGTATGTTTGGCTACAAACTCCTATGGGTGTTATTAATGTCGAATTTAATTGCATTACTCTTGCAGAGTTTAAGTGCAAGGTTGGGAATAGTACGCGGATTAGATTTGGCGCAGGCATCTAGAAAAATATATGCTCCTTGGGTTAATTTCCCTTTATATATCATAGCTGAAATAGCGATTGCAGCATGTGATTTAGCGGAGATCATAGGTATGGCAATCGGATTGCAATTGTTATTTGATTTGCCCTTAGTTATAGGAATTAGTATAACTGTATTTGATACATTACTTCTGTTGTTTTTAATGAACAAAGGCATCAAAATATTAGAGCGATTTATTATTTCTTTAATTTTTGTTATTGGCATTTCATTTTTAATAGAACTATTTATCGCAAGTCCAGATGTTATTGAAGTCAGCAAAGGCCTTATACCATCTGCATTAGATGGTTCAGCATTATACATAGCTATTGGAATTATTGGAGCTACAGTAATGCCGCATAATTTATATCTTCATTCATCATTAGTACAAACACGTTCGATTAACAAAACGAAATCAGGCATCAAAGATGCTTTGAAATATAATTTCATAGATTCTACCATTGCATTGAATTTGGCATTTTTTGTTAACGCTTCAATATTAATTTTAGCTGCAACAGCCTTTTTTAAAAACGGATTTTATGAGGTAGCAGAAATACAAGATGCACATAGATTATTGAAAGATATTTTCGGAAGTTTATCACCAACATTGTTTGCAATAGCTTTGATATGTGCAGGGCAAAGTTCGACGATAACAGGTACGTTAGCCGGACAAATAATTATGGAGGGGTATTTAAATTTAAGGATACGGCCTTGGTTAAGAAGATTGATTACTCGATTAATAGCGGTAATACCAGCATTCGTAACGATACTTTACTTCGGCGAAGAAAAATTAGGATCATTACTAGTATTCTCACAAGTGGTTTTGAGTTTACAGTTAGGATTTGCTATCATCCCTCTAATTCATATTACATCAAGTAGAGAACACATGTCTGAATTTAAGTTAAATGCCTGGGTAAAAATTTTAGCATGGATTTCTGCTTTTGTGATTGTCGGCTTAAACATAAAATTGGTTTATGAGAATGTATATGAATGGTTTAATGCAGATGATGTTGCATGGTACATGTATTTCATAGTATTGCCAGTAATAATATTTTTTGCAATACTATTAATGTATATCATCTTCAAACCATTGATAGATCAAAGCATTCGAGCGGTTAAGATTCCACATGCCGGTTCAGTAAAATTAAATATTGATTTACCTAAGACAGCTGAGTTAATTGCTGTACCTGTTGATTTCACAAAATTCGACAACATTGCAATTAACCAAGCTTTAAAAATAGGAGGTAAGTCAGCCAAATATTTAATCATTCATATTGTAGAGTCAGTTGCTGCTTCTTATTCAGGCTCCAATACAGATGATCATGAGACGCGAGAGGATTTTAAAGAAGTTCAAATATATATTGATCAACTAACAGATTTAGGATATACTGCTGAAGCCTTAATAGGATATGGGAATCCGGCTAATGCCATTGCCAAAATCGTAAATGAAAAGGATGCAGAGTTAGTGGTAATTGCGGCTCACGGACATAAGGGATTGAAAGATATATTCTTAGGCTCTACTTTAGATAGTTTGAGACATAAGGTGAAGGTGCCAGTGGTGATTGCGAGAGAAGTTTTGAGTCGTAAGTCGTAAGTCGTATGTCTTAAGTCGTAAGTAGAATGTCTTAAGACTTATTTAAGCGATTTAATTCTTTTTTAGAGTCGCGTTCTTTCATGGTATCGCGTTTATCGTGAATTTTCTTGCCTTGTGCAACAGCTATTTCTAGTTTCGCAAAACCACGTTCGTTGAAAAATATTTGAAGAGGTATAATGGTTAATCCTTTGTCTTGGGATTTTATTTTTATTTTTTTTAACTCCTTTTTATTTAAAAGAAGTTTTCGGTTTCGTTTGGGAACATGATTGTAAAATGAGCCCATTGAATATTCAGAGATATGAATATTGAAAGCAAATAACTCTTCTCCAATGAAACTACAATAACCATCATTCAAATTTGCTTTGCCAGCTCTTATTGATTTTATCTCGGTGCCAAGCAATTGAATACCTGCCACATATTTATCTAATATGTGATATTCAAAAAATGCTTTTTTGTTTTTAATGATAATTTGCTCCGACATAGGGCTGCAAATATAGATAATAAATACTCTTAAAAATAAAAAGGCCTCGATGTCGAGGCCTTTTTAAGAATGTATTTAGATACTAGAATTTATAACCTAAACGTACACCACTACCAGTTACTCCGAATAAATCGAAGCTGCTAGCTTTTCCAGTTTTAGCTGAACCTGCTTGAGTAGTTGTCTCGCCTTCACCTGTTGAAGTCATATTGATCAAACCTAATCCAAATTCAACACCAACGTAAACACCATCAGCTACATAGTAGTCAGCACCCATTACAGCACCAATACCTAATCCGAATGTGCTACCAAATGTTTGCTCGTATTTGTTACCTGCTGCAACGTTACCTGCTGTAATACCAGAACCAAATCCAGCGAATACAGGTGCGTCATCATTAGTTGCTTCAACTGATCTGCCTGTTCCAAATGAAATGCCTACTTCAGCACCAATATATGGAGATAATCTTTTTGTACCTGCGAAATGCTTTTCTACACCTGCAGCTAATGCAATATTAAATCCACTGTTATCTTTAGCCTCCCAAGCTACACCACCAATGTCAGCGCTGTAAGTTCTTGACATACTACCAATGTTAGCTCTTAATCTGTATGCCATATCATCAGATTTGAACATACGGAAACGTAATTCAGGAACATTGTAGCTAATAGGAGATGTACCTGTTTGAAGGTTTAATCCTACTTCTGCTGTTCTGTCACCTGCAACTGGTTTTTGTGCAAATGCGATAGTTCCTACTGCCGCAAATGCAACGACTAATAATAATTTTTTCATACTGTTTGTTTTTTAGTTTTAAGATTTTTTTAAATGATCTTAAATCAAATCTACCGAAATATTATTTTCAAACAATACGTTTCAAATCTAGAAGGGCTTGAACTTATTCACATCTGTTAATAAGTTATTAACATAAATTTACCAAGCTTGCTCTCCGATAAGTGGTACAAATCTGAAAGAATCTAATACTTCTGTATGAAATTCTGTATCTGATATTCGTTGTACTAAGTTCATTTTCTGTGCATTCTCATTACCTACAGGTATCACCATTTTGCCACCAATTTTCATTTGAGCTAATAATGTCTGAGGTATACTAGGTGAGCCAGCTGTACAAATTATTTTATCGAAGGGTGCAAATGCTGGTATGCCCTTAGATCCGTCTCCATAAAAAAAACGTGGCTTTAAATTTAACTCTGCCAATAATTTTTTAGTCTTATCGAATAATTCTTTCTGACGTTCAATAGTAAATACTTGTGCACATAAGGCTAATAAAATACTTGTTTGATAGCCTGAGCCTGTACCTATCTCTAATACCTTATCACCTTGCTTTATCTCTAACAGCTGTGTCTGATAAGCTACCGTATGCGGATGTGAAATCGTTTGTCCAGCCCCAATCTGAAATGCCTTATCCTCATATGCATGTTCCCAAAAATCTTTATGAAAATAAAAGTGCCTTGGAATCTTTAACATCACATCCAAAACTTGCTCATCACTTATACCTCTCTTACGTAAATGATCGATCAGAATTTTCCTTTCGCCTTTATGTTTATATGAATCAACAAATTGTACGGATTTTTCGTTCATGCGCTTATACAATAATCTTTATTTTTTACGTTATTAGGTATCATTTCACCCGAATTAGTTATTTTGCACCAAAGTAATATTCATGAGTAAAAATTTACACTACATTAAACATAGTTTTTATGCTTTGGTACTTAGCTTCGTAATTCAATCTTGCGAAATTATAAATCCTGATGAACAAATACCATTCTATTTAAGAATAGATTCAATTAGTTTCATTGACTCTAGCACTACACCTCCTACAATTACCAAACCTGGTGTACAAAAAATTACTGATGCATGGGTGTTTGTAGATGGTGAATATCAAGGAACTTATGAATTACCTACAACCTTACCTATTAGTTTACCAGAAGGTAATCATAGAATAAATGTCTCTCCAGGTATTCTTGCCAATGGTATGAATTCTGACCGCAGAATTTATCCTTTCTTTACTGATTATGAAATAAACCTTAATACTAAGGCTGGTAAAGTTGATACTTTATTGCCGAAGGTTTCTTATTTCAAAGACGGACCAAATTATCCGCCTGAAGGGGTCGGACAATTCCCAGAAGGTTTTGAAGGTGCTGGTACTATATTAAAAATAGGTCCGAGTTCTAAGGTCGACACCATCACGCGAACTAGTAATAGCGATCTTGTATTCGATGGTAATTTTTCATTATTATTTGAATTAGATGCCAGTAAAGATTATTTAGAATTTGAGACAGTTAAAAGTTATTCGCTACCATTATTCCTTCGCCCTGTTTATGTTGAATTAAATTTCAGGTCGGATGTGAGCTTTACAATGGGCTTATATGCAGAGAATGCATTAACCGGACAAGTTATCGTGATACCATTTATAACTTTATTACCTACAGATGGCGAGTGGAAAAAAACTTATCTGAATTTATCGAATGATATTGTTTCATATTCTGGTAGTAAATTTAAAATATGGTTCAATGCAGCACACGATACTAAGCTCGTTAAATCACAATTATTAATTGACAACTTTAAATTGATTTACCAATAGTGAATAAATTTATACAAACCATAAAATACATCATAGTAGATTACTTAAGTTCTCTATTAATATGGGTTTGTTTTTTTGCTTACCGTAAAATTTATGTTGAGCCTCAAAAATTCGGATATGAAATTCCTGTAGAGTTTGATGATAATTTCTATTTAGGACTTTTAATTATACCTATCTATTGGTTGAATATATACCTATTGATGGGTAGCTATAGAAATGTATATAAGAAATCGAGGTTAAAAGAAATCGGACAAACAGCTACACAAACACTAATTGGTGTTTTGATTTTGTTTTTCGCATTAATTCTTGATGATGAAATCGCAAACTATACTAGTTATTACTTAACATTCTTCACGCTTGTAACTTTACATTTCTTTGGTACAGCAATTCCTCGATTTATATTAACAACCAATACTAAATTAAAAATCAAAAAACGAATTATTGGTTTTAATACATTAATAGTCGGTAGTAATGAAAAAGCTTATAAATTATATAACGAGATTGAATCAGAAAAAGAATCTGTAGGATTTAAATTTATTGGATTCATCAATGGTGATATCAATCACGAAAGTGAATTAGCTAAAAGACTACCACAGATTGGTAAATATGAAGACATTGCTAAAATTATTGAAGAATATAATATAGATGAGGTTATTATAGCTATTGAATCATCTGAACATGAGAATTTAAAAAAGATAATTGCAGACTTAGAGAATTGCAGAGCTGATGTGAAAATCATACCTGATATGTATGATATCATTACAGGCTCTGTTAAAATGAATCACTTATTTGGTATACCTTTAATTCAAATCAAAACAGATCTAATGCCTCCATGGCAAATGAATGTTAAGCGTATAACTGATATTTCTGTTTCTATTATTACGCTGATTATACTATCTCCTGTATTTTTGATTACTGCATTACTCGTAAAGTTTAGTTCTAAAGGTCCGGTCTTCTTCAGACAAACTAGAATTGGCTTACATGGCAAACCTTTTAAAATTATTAAATTCAGATCTATGTTCCTTGGCGCCGAAAATGCAGGTCCCCAGCTATCAAAAGATAACGATACTCGCATTACTCCATTCGGCAAATTTATGCGTAAAACTCGTCTCGATGAAATACCACAGTTTTATAATGTATTGGTAGGAGATATGTCTTTAGTCGGACCTCGCCCAGAGCGACAATTTTTTATAGATCAAATTATTCAATACGCACCACATTACAAACACTTACACAAAGTTCGTCCGGGTATTACCTCATGGGGGCAAGTAAAATATGGTTACGCTGAAAATGTAGAGCAAATGCTTGAGCGTTTGAAGTATGATATAATTTATATCGAAAACATGAGTCTTGCTGTTGACCTAAAGATTATGTTCTTCACTATCGTAACTGTAATACAGGGTAGAGGTAAATAATTTTTACATGGGGTCAACGTCAATAACTATATTGACACTCTTGAAATTCTTTTTTGATTTTAACTCAATTACAGCATTACGTAATAAATTCTTTTGATGTAATAACTGCTTTCCTTTTCTATCTAGTTTTAAAACAATTCTATTAATGTATTGATTTCTCACCTTACCTATTACCGGAAACTCTGGTCCGAGTACAGATGCACCATCTATAAATTTCTTTATTTCTTTACTCAATTCTATTGCTGCTAATTGTGTAGTTTTCATTTCTTTGTGTTTTACTAAGATTTCAATTACTCTACAATATGGAGGGTATTTAAATTGTTTTCTTTCGTTAAGTTGATGTCTTAAAAACAAATCATAGTCATGTCTACTTGCTAATTGTAAAATTGGATGATCTGGTTTAAATGTTTGAATAATTACTTGTCCTTGTATATCTCTTCTACCGGCTCTTCCACTTACTTGTTCTATAAGCTGAAATGCTCTTTCATGTGCTCTAAAATCTTGATGGTTTAATAAACTATCGGCTTGTAATATTCCCACAAGTGTTACCAAGTTAAAATCTAATCCCTTTGTAACCATTTGTGTACCCACCAATATATCTATCTCAGCATTCTCAATACTATCTAATAATTCTTGATATGCATTTTTCTTACGTGTAGTATCAAGATCCATTCTTGCTACTCTCGCATCTGGAAATAATTCTTTTAGTTCATCTTCTATTTTTTCAGTACCATGACCTTTTAATTCCATATGCCCTGCGCCACAGGCAACACATACCTTCATAACTTTACTATGAAAGCCACAATAATGACAACGTAATTCATCTGACCATTTATGATATGTAAGTCCGACATCACAATTCACACAATAAGGCGTATGCCCACAAGTTGTACATTGCAAATACGGTGCATATCCTCTTCTATTTTGGAATAAAATAACTTGTTCTTTTCGTTCGAGTCTTAGTTTAATTTCTTCTTGTAATGTTTTACCAATTATAGCACTCAAATTTTCTTTTGGAAATTCATTTTGTGCAGGTACCAATTGAATTTTAGGGAGATTAGCTGTGCCAAATCTATTCTTTAAGGTGTGTAAATGATACTTTCCATTAAGAGCATTAAAGTAAGATTCCATTGATGGAGTTGCTGAACCTAAAATTATTTTTGCATTGAAAATATTCGCTAAGTAAATAGCACAATCTCTAGCATTATATCGAGGGTTAGGTTCATTTTGTTTGTAAGATGAATCATGTTCTTCATCAACAATTATTAGGTTTAGCGATTGAAAGGGTAAAAATATAGATGACCTTGTACCTAAAATGATTCTTGATTTACCACTTAATACATTTTGCCATATTTCTACTCTTTGTTTTTCTGAATACTTTGAATGATAAACTGCTATATTTTCATTAAAATGTATTTTGTATCTCTCAATGAGTTGAGTTGTTAGTCCGATTTCAGGTATTAAAATCAACACTTGCTGATTCAGCTTGAGTTGTTCTTTGATCAACTCAATAAATACCATAGTCTTACCAGAGGAAGTCACACCATGTATCAATGCAGGTGTGTTTGTATCGTCTAGTAAAATATTATTCAATACCTCCAACTGCTCAGTATTTAATTGAAAGCTAGCTTCAACTTCATCTTCGTTTAAATGATCTACTAATCGACTAACTTTTACATCTGATTTAATAAACACTTCTTTTTTTATTAATGTATTAATGACTGAGCTACTAATGGCTGCCTCTTCAATTAACATTTTTGATGTTATGTTTTGCTCAGATTTGCTTAGTCTTAAGAAGGCTTGTAAAGCATCAACTTGCTTGGGTTTGCTCTCTAATTCGGAGAACAAGCTTTTTAAATTATTAACATCCGTATAAAAACTATTTAACTCAATAATGCTACGAGTTTTCGCTTTGTACTTTTCTTGAATTTCTTCTAACAGGTATATATATCCTTTATTAATTAAATTTTTAATAATGGGCATTACCGTTTTAATGTCTAGAATTTTTTGAACGTCGTTAATGCTAATACCACCCTGAACTTCAATGGCTTCAACTATTAAATATTCTTGTTCTGATAATTCATTTTTATCGTAGTCGGCACTCTGATTAATTACTAGATTAGATTCAGAACTAAGCTTCATTGCACTTGGCAATGCAGCATTCATAACATCGCCAATATTACATAAGTAATAATCAGCTAGCCACCTCCAAAAGTTGATTTGACTTTCTAATACAACAGGTGTTTCATCTAGAATGTTGATGATATATTTTGCTTCATAATGAATCGGAGCTTTATTATGTACTGAACTCACAATAGCAGTATAAAGTCTATTGCCATGAAATGGTACAACAACTCGAGAACCTATATGAACAGAATTCGAGAGACTTGAAGGTACTCTGTAAGTGTAAGCTTGATTAACAGCTAATGGCAAAAGTACATCAATGAATGTATCGTATTTACTAGTTGAAAGTTCAATCATTTTTCAAACGAAGTGCATTGATGAAAACTAGAAACCAAGATATAATGATTAAAGTGCCACCGATGGGGGTAACCGGACCTAAATATTTAAGCAAAGGCATGGCAAGAAAATCTTTTAATGAAAGCAAGTATATTGAAAATGAAAAAAGCAAAACTCCTGCAAACATTAGATAAGCAGCTGTTAAGAAAGATTTATTCTTAGTAAGATGGTATAATATTGCAATGATTAAAATAACTACAGAGTGTAATAAATGATATAGTATGCCAGTCTCATAAGAAAGAATTTGGGCTTCGGTTAATATTGATTTTAAAGCATGTGCGCCAAAAGCTCCAAGAATTACACCAGATGCACCTAAGATGCTAGCAATTATCAATAATTTTTTCATCTTTTTTTTGAAAATTAAAGATAGCTAAAATCTCTACTATTTTGCTATTTTTACGTATTAATCAATAGATTTATGAGAAAAGCTATTTGGCTTGCATCGATATTAATTACCCTAATATTTGTTTTAATCTATTTGTATTTTGGTAAGACATTAATTATAAAGTCATCTACAGAAGCATTTAAATACATTGATAAATACAATGCATTAGTGTTTGAATTTCAGTATGATGAGAATTTATCGGATTTAATATCTGAGGCAGGTGTATATTCATATTCTTTCCCTGAAGAACTAATTCACGAATACAAAATCCTAGATTCAATAATAAAATCGAACGAGAAGTTAATTAAATTATTCAACTCTAAAGATATTTTTGCCGGTGTTCAAAAAGTTAATGCTACATCACTTGGTGGAATTTA
>JBKCCA010000509.1:0-1458 GCA_046305595.1 bacterium | reverse complement strand
TTGTAAATCTTTTCTTCTCGTTTTCTTTAAAACACTAAAGAATTCTATATTATCGGGTTCTGCTTTTTTTGCTTTACGCGCAAAAGCTTTTAAGTCAATCTGATTTTTATTCGCCATTATTTACAAGCCTAATTCTTTTATAACATTATCTGCCTTATCAACTTTTTGTGCTACCCATAATACATAGCGAATGTCGCAACCAATCGATCGTGAGTACGATTCGTTCCATGCGAAATCATTGATAGTTGCCTCGAAAGCCCTGTCGAAATTGACACCTACAAGGTTTCCGTTTTCGTCCATGATCGGACTTCCAGAGTTACCGCCAGTAGTATCCATATCATATAAAAATGCAATTGGCACATCTTTCTTATCTTTCGTTAACCAAGGTCCGAAATCTTTTTTCTTATACAACTCTCTGATATAATCAGGTAAATAATAATCACCTTCTTTTGTTCCTTTTTCTATTAATCCAGTAAGCGTAGTAGTTGGTTTCATATACGTCGCATCAACCGGAGTATAACCTTTCACATGTCCGTATGTCAAGCGTAAAGTACTGTTCGCATCTGGAATAAAATCTGTTTTCTTGAACAAGATGCTAACGTTCACAAAGTCTGCTAAGAGCTTATTCAACTTACCATTTCTCACTTTTTGAATGGCATTTTTCTTTTCCACTTCTGCGGCTGCATTAACTGCTAAATTTAACATCGGATCTTTTAGTTCCATGAAATTTTTCATCGGAAGATCTAATGCATCGCTTAAATATTTTTCTGAATTAAATTTTGTCTTCGCAAATAATTGTTCTACATATTTATTTACAAAGGCATCGTGGTTATTAGATTTAGTATAACTGTAAGCAGGTATTACATTATATTGCTCTGCAGCTGCTAAGTTAAGTCCGTCTAGTAAAGCACGCTTCAACAATCTTTTCTCTGTCTCTAAAACATAAGTATCATACAAAGCATTGATTTGTTTTTTAGCTGCGGATGATTGTTCTTTATAAACTTTCTCTTGTTCTTCAACTTTAGCTGCTTCAATTTTCTTACGCATTTGCAACATAATATTTGCAGCACTTAAAGCATTTGAACTAGGTATCAATTGATCCATAACCAAGTATTTCTTAGCATCGGCGAAGATTTCATTGTACACCATTTCGATGTTATTCATTAAGCTACCGTATTGAGTTTTTAAATTCGGGTCAGCATCAATGAATTTTTGTAATTCTTTTTCTTGAGCATATTTTTGGTTTACCAATTGGATACCAGATAAGCCCTTAATTTTACCTTTATAATTTTTTAATACGTTTGCTTTTCTTTTAATGCGTGAAGCTTGCTTTAGTTCAAGCTCTTTGTTTACTGATGTTTGAGCCATTTGATCATTCTGCCATTCATATAATGAAGAGATGTATGGTAATTGAAATTTCTCTTGGTACTCAACATATTTAGCTGGGTAATTTCTAAA
>JBKCCA010000508.1:0-1536 GCA_046305595.1 bacterium | reverse complement strand
AGTAATAGCTAAAAAGTTAATAGAAGAAAATAAATATTGTTTTTAATAAAAATCAAAAATAGTTTAAGGGAGCAAATTTATTTGCTCCCTTTTTTATATTATTGTATTAAATCAATATATAATGAAATCAAATTCTAAGATTATTTTGTTTGCATTAGTTTTCAGCACAAATACATTATATGCTAATAAGTTAGATACTTCTCTCAAAGTCAATGCATATTTAGAAGCTTTTTATAATTTCACACAGAGAGATGGTACTATTAATTCAATGCCTGATTTGTATGTTAATCATCGCGATTTAAATCAACTATCTATTAATACCGCTATCATTGATTTTAATTATTCTAAAAGTAGATTTAGAGCAAATGCCGGATTAATGACTGGTTCATATTCTAAATATAATTATAGTGGATTTGATTATGATTATAAAAATATCTATCAATTAAATATCGGATTCGAACTTTCAAAGAAACATGATATCTGGCTCGATGCAGGTATTATGCCTTCACATATTGGAACTGAAACCATTATCGGTTCTGATAATATGACTCTAACTAGAAGTTTAAATGCAGAGTCGACTCCTTATTATGAAACCGGATTAAAACTTTCTAAGTTATCGAAGGATAAGAAATGGAACTTCGCCTTGTTTTATTTGAATGGTTGGCAAACGATTAGAAAAAATAATTTCTATCATAATGTATTTGGAACAAGTCTTGTATTTAATGACAATAAAAACACCTTCGGATGGAATACAATTTTAATACATGATATAGATGCAAGAACATTAGCAAATGATATTATTTTTAATAATTTTTATTACAAACGAAGTATTAATAATAAGTTAAATGTATTTCTAGGTTACGATATAATGGCGAATACTTATAATATTAATTCTAGAATGCTGAATTGGACAACTGCAACAATTATTACTTCTTATAAATTCAACACTAAACACTCAATTGCATTGCGTGCTGAACAATATAAAAATTATTCAGAAAATTTATCACAAGGCTTATTGAGCTATATGCCATACAATATTGATTATTTATCTGCCTCTATTAATCATGATTATAGAATAAATAATTCGTTGATGTTTAGATCTGAATTGAAATATTTAAAAACAGATAAGGTTCATAATGAATTTTTATTTAATAATTATGAACGCTTAAATCTAATTTTCGCTTTGTGTTATAGGATCTAAGCTAGTGCTGTCTTGTAAGTATTCAAACATCTCTCTCTTGCGAACTTGTGATCTACTAAAGGTTGTGGATATGTCAGTTCTTGAAATTCTGGTACCCATTTTTTGATGTATTCAAATTTAGGGTCGAATTTTTTCATTTGCTCTGTCGGATTAAATATTCTGAAATAAGGTGCAGCATCACATCCACTGCTACTTGCCCATTGCCAACCTCCATTATTAGATGATAATTCAAAATCTAAAAGTTTCTTTGCAAAATATGCTTCTCCCCATCGCCAATCAATAAGTAAATGCTTCGTAAGAAAACTTGCTACAATCATTCTTACTCTATTATGCAT
>JBKCCA010000507.1:0-2569 GCA_046305595.1 bacterium | reverse complement strand
TGGGTAGATTTTTTTTAATACTTTCGGGTTCTTAATAAAGTACATTTTGAAAATGTAACATCATCGTTTCAATGATAGTTCGAAACGAATTTAGTATAATTTTACATGAATTAAGAATTCAAAATTCAGAATTCAGAATGACGAAATAAATCGAAAAAAGAAAAATGAAAAAAGTAATTGCAGCTTTTGTTTTAAGTATAGCACTATTCGGTGTAGCGAATGCGCAGGTTTGGTCATTAGAGAAGTGCATTAGTTATGCAATGGAAAATAACTTAAGTATTAAGCAAACTAAAGTAGGTGTTGACTTAGCAGTAATTGATAAATCAGATGCGCGTTTTGCGATGTACCCGAGTGTAAATACTCAGGCATCAAATACACACACTTATGGTCGTGCGATCAACCCTTTGACGAACTCTTACGTACCGCAAGATGTTAACTCTGTAAACTTGAACGCGAATACCAATGTTACTCTTTTCAACGGTTTTCAGAGAATCAATAATTTCAAAGGTTCTGAATTAACAGTAGAAGCTGAGAAGAAAAATTTAGAGAAAATAAAAAATGATATCGCATTAAATGTCATCAATAATTACTTGAATGTTTTATTTAATCAAGAGCTTTTAATAGTTGCAAAAGAACAATTGGAGGTTAGTAAATTACAATTAGATCGTGCTCAAAAAAATGCTGCTGTGGGTAATGCTACAGAAGGTGATGTGTTAAATATTAAATCGCAACTTGCCAACGATGAGCTAAGTGTTACCACTGCTGAGAATAATTTAATCATTGCTAGATTAAATTTAATTCAATTATTAGATCGTGACCCGGGTGAAGCTTTTGAAGTTGAAAGACCAGGTAATATTGAACAATATTTAATCGTAAGTAATGTTGCTTCATTAAAAGAAGTTTATGAGAACGCTTCTAATAATTTACCTGACATAAAACTGCTAGAGTTTAGATACAAAGCAGCTCAAAGAAGTTTAGCATCAGCGAAAGGTGCTTATTACCCAAGACTAACATTGGGTGCAGGTTTAAGCTCTGACTATGCAGATTTGAATCCGACTTCGTTTAATAATCAAATGAAAAATAACTTCGGACAATTCTATCAATTTAGTTTGTCGGTACCTATTTTCAATAATTTGTCGGCTCGTAATAATGTAAAGCGTGCGAATCTTCAATTACAAAACGCAGAAATAAATAAACAAAATGCAGAGTTAACTTTAGGTAAAACCATACAACAGGCCATTGCAGATTTAAGTGCAGCACGTAAAAAATACGAGTCAACTTACAGAAGCAATGAGTCATTAAAAGAGGCTTTCACGTATAGTCAGAGAAGATTTGACGTCGGATTAATCAATGCAATTGACTACAATATTGCTAAAACAAGTCTGGCAAAATCAGCAGCAGATTTGGTGCAAGCGAAATACGAATTATTGTTTAGAGCAAAATTGCTTGACTTTTATAATGGTAAAGCCCTAACTTTTTAATATTTTTATCATTCATTTTAGAATTCAATAATGATAAGCAAGAAAAACAAAACTCTGATTTATATTGGTGTAGGTACATTATTATTAATAATTGTATTGGTAATAGGTAAAAAAGCCGGATGGTTCGGAGCTTCTAATATGTTAGAAGTAGCAGTTGAGAAAACCGAATTGCGCGATATTGTTGAAACAGTTTCTGCTTCAGGCAAAATACAACCAGAGATGGAAGTGAAAATTTCACCCGATGTATCAGGTGAAATAATTGCTTTGTATGTAAAGGAGGGTGATAAAGTAACCAAGGGTCAATTACTCGTTAAAATTCGTCCGGATGTCTACGAATCATACCTCGATCGCGCTACCGCAGCTTTAAATAACTCTAAAGCTAATTTAGCAAATTCTGAAGCAAGATATATTCAAGCAGAGCAAGCTTATCAAAGAAATTCTAAACTTCACAAAGACAAAGTAATTTCTGATGCTGACTTCGAACAAATAAAAAGTAATTACATGGTAGCGAAAGCTGATGTTGAAGCAGCAAGATTTAACATCAAAAGTGCAGAGGCATCTGTAAAAGAAGCGAAAGACAACTTAGTAAAGACCACTATATTTTCACCAGTAGATGGAACTATTTCTAAATTAAATGTAGAGTTGGGTGAAAGGGTAGTAGGTACTACTCAAATGACGGGTACTGAAATGATGCGAATTGCTAATTTAAGTAATATGGAAGTTAATGTTGATGTTAACGAAAATGACATTAACAGATTAAGTGTAGGGGATACAGCAAGCATAGAAGTTGATGCCTTTTTAGATACTAAGTTTAAAGGAATAATTACTGAAGTTGCGAATTCTGCAAGTGTGGTTGGTACGAGTGCTGATCAAGTGACGAATTTTACGGTGAAGATTAGAATATTATCAGAATCGTATGCCCATTTAATGAAAGGCAAATCAATGCCTTCGCCTTTCAGACCAGGACTTTCAGCAACTGTTGATATTCAAACAAATAAGAAAACAAGAATCTTAACTATACCCATTCAAGCAGTTACAGTTCGCGATGATACTAGTTCTGTGAATGACAAGAAAAAGTACACAGCGGA
>JBKCCA010000506.1:0-6572 GCA_046305595.1 bacterium | reverse complement strand
ACACTATAGTTGAGAAACAATTATTTCAATACTTTTTGTAATTGGCATAAATTTATAGTCGATTGTATCTGTAATTTTTTTATTGGAGTAAGTAAGTTTTTTGTAAGCTGTATTTGTTGTAGAGAGGCTAATTTTCGGACTTTTACCTGTAAAAAAGCTTAGAAATTTTAGTATGTATGCTAGTAAAAATAGCATTCTTTTGCCAATAGAAATTGTAGGTGCTTTTAGATTTAATGATCTAGCAATTATTTCAAAGATTTCTTTATAGGTTAAATTTTCAGAGTTTAAAATAAACCTTCCATTATTAATCTTTTTTTCAAAGAGTATAATCATACAATTTGCAACATCTTGAACATCTACAAAACCTACAGTTCCTGAAGTATAATATTTAAGTCCAGATTTAATCATCTGCACCATCTTCATTGATCCTCTACCACTTGCATCATATCCTAAAATTATAGATGGATTTACTATGCATGCCTGAAGTCCTTCGGTCATACCCCTCCATACTTCTCTTTCTGCTTCAAATTTTGTAACTGAATAATCAGAGCTATTTTTTGTATATATCCATCTACAATTTTCATCTATAAGATCATTGTTCTTTGCATTGCCTATTGCAGCGATAGAGCTTACATGCATGAAATAAATATCTTTAATCTCTAATGCTACATTTACTAAATTTGCAGTAATATGAACGTTATTAGCCCAGAGGGTTTGTTTCATCTTCGGATTAAAAGAGACAGTAGCAGCGCAATGGAAAATTGCATTGCAGTTTGACAGTGCATCATAAACGGCTTCGAAATCTAATAGATCAATATCTACCCACTCAATTTCTTGTTTAAATCTTTTCAGTTTTTCTGGTATTATAGAATTTTCTCTCTTCGAAGCTTTGATAGAATATCCTTTTTCGATCAATAATTCACATAATTTTGAACCTAAAAATCCGGTAGCGCCTGTTACAAAAATCATATTTACAAATATGTGGAAAATAAGGGATATATGTTTCTTTTCAATTCATTAGGTTTGTATCAATATTATATTTTATATGCTAGAAGATTTCTTACAACCTATTAAAACGGCTAACTGGACGAGCGATTCAGAATACTATGAAAGTCAATTTGGCTTTAATATTATTAAGCATATTGACAAAATACCTGATTTAGAGGGAATACATTTAGCTTTAATTGGTATTGAGGAAGATCGAAAAGCCATAAACAATGAAGGTTGTGCTGAGGCATCTGATAAAATTAGACCATTTTTATATCAATTAAATGTTGGCAATTTTGACCTTAAACTTGCTGATTTAGGTAACATAAAACCTGGTAATACTGTTAGAGATACGCATGTAGCTTTAAAGACTGTATGTGAAGAATTGATGCGCAAACAAATAGTGCCGATTATTATAGGTGGCGGACAAGATTTGACATATGCACAATATTGGGCTTATCAAAATTTAGATACGAAAGTTGATATGGTTGTGCTAGACTCTCATTTCGATTTAGATGCAAGAGTTGATGAACAACAAACTCCTGATTCAATTTCATATCTAAATAGCATCATTCTGCACGAACCTCATTTCTTATTTAACTATAGCAATATTGGATACCAAACTTACTATGTAAATCAAGAGAGTATTGAGCTGATGAATCAAATGTATTTTGATATTCATCGATTAGGAACTTTTAGAAATAATGTTTCAGAGACGGAACCTATCATTAGAGCGGCAGATATGATGAGTATTGATTTATCGAGTATTAAAATGTCAGATGCCCCAGGTAATGCAAATGCACACCCAAATGGTTTTTATGCTGAAGAAGTTTGTCAAATGATGAGATATGCAGGTATCTCTGATAAATTAACTTCAATAGGTATTTATGAATATAATCCGAAGTACGATCATAGAAATCAGACCGCTGAATTAGTAGCCCAAATGATATGGTATTTTGTTGAAGGTTATTATCAAAGAAAAAATGATTTACCGAGCACCTCTAAAAAAGATTTTATTAAATATAGAGCAACATTTGAGAATGTAAATTCAGAAGTAATATTCTTAAAAAGTAAAAAAACGGATAGATGGTGGATGCAAATACCCTATCAGAATAATCATTCAAAAAATGAGCGATTTGAATTAATACCATGTTCATATGAAGATTATAAAATGGCTACTCAGGGTGAAATACCTGAAAGATGGTGGAGGAACTATCAGAAATTAATATGATAGCTACTTCAATAATGCATCTGCTTCTGTTTTTGCTTTTGCTAATACTGCATCTGCTTTCTTATCACCTTCAGCTATAATCTTATTTGCCTTTTCATCGGTCTCTTTTTTCATTTTCTCAGCTAGTTTTTTTGCAGCAGCTTTTGCTATAGGGTTGTTTGCTTCAGCAACAAGCTTGTCGGCTGCAGCATAACCCTGTTTACGTGTTTGATCAGCTAAATTTCTTGCTTCTTGTTTAATCAAATTTGCTTGGGTTTGAGCTGTTGCTAAAATCTGCGCAGCTCTTTTTCTAGCTTCTTCTTTACCTTTTGCAATGGCAGCATCTTTCTTTTCATTTATTGCATCTTTAACTGCAGATTTTAAATTTGATCCGATATCAGCCATACTCAACTTTACTGTCGGTTGACTTACTAATCCTCCAACTAATGCATTTACATTTATTTCATCTGATGTCTTGTAACCCGGCAAGTTTTTATTTAAGGCGGATGTCAATCCGTTGATAACATCTGCACCTGCCGATCCTAAAGCATTCTTAGGTAATTTTATTTTTAAAATATAGTCAATAGATTGATCTAAACCGCTCGAACCACCAATATTAAAGTTTGCAACATTAGTAGCCACATCAAAAGGTTGTACCACAACTCTACCATCAATAATCTTAAATTGAAGTTTAGTGTTTTTGATATTTAATTCTTTTAGTTTATCTGTTTTTAATGCGTCAGAAATTTTTACAAAAAGTTTTGATCCTTTTATGCTAGTACCCAATAATTCTAGGGTTCCAGCACCTTGAGTTGTATTCAAAACCGGACTCATATCATTACCTAATATGGTATTGAATGAAAGACTACCATTAAATTTACCAGTCGTATTTTCTGCAATAGGCGCTAACTTTTGCACTGTATTAAATGTTTTAAATGCTTTTTGAATATCCATGTTCTGAATTACAAAATTCATATCAACATCTGGTTTCTTAATATCAGCTGTTGTATAATAACCATCCATCTTTATATTCGCATCAAGAGTATTTAAACTTACACCTTCAAAGCTTAATTTTTCGTCTTTTATGATGATACTTCCAGCCAAGTTTGTAATATCCATATTATCATATTTGATAGCATTAATTTTTGAGTTCAGTGCGAAGTCAATGTTAGCAGGTATTTCGATAATAGTTAAAGTGTCTGTATTTTCTGTTGAAGTACTCTCTGAACTCTCTGGCCCCATCATTTCATTTACATCAAACAATTGAGATTTAAAATCTAATCGAGCTTTAATAGTCGAACCCTTTAAAGCATAGGCAATGTAGTTTTCTAATTTACCATCAGCAGCAAAATCTGATTTGCCATATTTTGCTTTAAGGTTAGAAAGTGCGATGTATTGCGGACTTAAATTAAAATTAGCTGATTCAATCGTTAATGGAAGAGGTGATTCTTTAGAACTATAATTCAAACTATTGATACTAATATTTCCTTTTGCATTGAAGCTTTCATAATTACCATTTTCAATAGTAGAAAGTTTACCACTAGCTGAAAAATCAGTATTGACAATACCAGATAATTTAGTGTCTTCAATTGGTATTATTTTTAAAATATTCGCTAAATCTATTTTGCCTTTTACGCTAGTGTTAATATCAGGATCAGACTCTGGTGTTTTAAGTGTTAATGTTGCATCAAATGGTTCTGAACCAAATTCAAGATGTAATTTCTTAAGGTCAACGATTGTATGATCAAACACACCATCTTTATCGTCAACAATTAAATTCATTTGTACGTTATTGACACCAGTTGGTAAGTCAGGATATTTGAAATTACCATCCTCAATAATAATATCAATTCCAAAACCTGGCATTGAAACAGCATTCATTCTGCCTTTATAATATCCTTTCATAGAAAACTTACCACTTGCTTGCAAGTCATCGAAAGAACTAGAATATATCGCAGGTATTAATGATAAGAAATTTTTAAACTCTGATTTTTTTGCATCGAAACTTAAATCTAAGTCAATATTTGTATCTGGCATTGCAACACTACCAGCAAAATCAATTATTAAATCATTAATGTTAAATGTATTTTCTTTGAAAGTGAAAATGAAATCTTTTATATTCATTTCAATAGGTGCCACAACTTTTGCTTTAACTTTATTTAGATAAGGTATTCCTGCATATGAAACTGTTAATTCTTCTGCTGTAGTTTCTGTCAACAAAGTAAATAAGTCTTGTGTGAAATCACCCGATCCTTTATGATCAACATTTTTTAATGATGTATAGAATGTTAATGAGCGGTCATCATAAATAATGTTTGATTTTTCTAATGAGTATGATGTTAGCTCTATATCAAATTGTATTGATGTTGTATCTACCACCTCTTTTGTGCTTGTATCTGCTTTAGCAATATCCCAATTCGCTTTACCACTTGGTAATACTATGATATTTAGATTTGCTTTGTAAAGATTTATGGAATTAATTTTTATTTGATCACCTTGAATAATTGTCATGATGTCAACTACCGTATTAAGCTCTTCGATATTTGCAAGAGTATCATTTGAAAATGAGTCAACACCTATTACCATTACATCTTGCATACTAAAAGTTAAATGAGGAAAACTCTTAAAAAATGATAATGAAAAATCACCAAAACTAACTTTAGCATTTACGCTTTCATTAACTGTTGTTTTAACTTTTGCTATTATATCATCTTTGTAAATAATTGGCAATGCAAAAGCTGCAGTTAATAGTAGTATTAATAAACCGGCTAAAACTTTTAATAATGTTTTCATAAAATAATATTCAATGGTATACAAATGTATGAAATAACAGAGCTAATAATGTTTTGAATAGTCCTAATTATTTTCGATGATTTCTATAGATCGTTCTATTTCTGAGAGAATCGAAATATTTACAATTAAGTAACTTTTTGGTAATAGTTCCTCAATTTTTTCAGCCCATTCAATAAAGCAATA
The DNA here is from genome assembly GCA_046305595.1 of bacterium. Classification (GTDB taxonomy): domain Bacteria; phylum Bacteroidota; class Bacteroidia; order Sphingobacteriales; family Sphingobacteriaceae; genus JAEYZM01. The sequence continues at coordinate 1,399 of JBKCCA010000506.1, read as the reverse complement.
ATCATTAGAATATAAGTATTCTTCTAAACCAATGTCGAAAGCTTCCTCAATGTTTTCTATTCTATAGAAATCAAAGTGATAGATTTTACCAATGTTAGAAAGGTATTCGTTAACGATAGAGAATGTCGGGCTACTGATATCATCAGCACTGCTAAGTTTTTTACAGAGTGCTGATATGAGTGTTGTTTTGCCAGCACCCATTGTGCCATTGAAAAGTACTACCTTATATTTTTGTAGATATGGTAATATTTTTTCAATGGCATTATTAATATTGTTTAAAGTATAATTCATTATGCACTAGCAGTAGGCATTTGGCGATCTACTTTTTTTACTAAGCCTTGCAATACAGCACCAGGTCCGACTTCAGTAAATGAGCTTGCCCCATCTGCAATCATTGCCTTAACAGTTTGTGTCCAACGTACTGCACCAGTTAATTGAGCAATTAAATTTTCTTTAATAATTTCAGGATCTGTAGTTGGCTTTGCGTTAACATTTTGATAAACCGGACAAATCGGATTCGCAAAAGGTGTAGCTTTTATTGCAGCTTCTAATTCAACTCTTGCTGGTTCCATTAAAGGAGAGTGAAATGCTCCACCTACATTTAATACTAATGCTCTTTTAGCGCCAGCTTCAGTCATTTTAGCACAAGCAGTATTTACACCTTCTATACTACCTGATATTACTAATTGACCTGGGCAATTATAATTTGCAGCTACTACAACATCATCAATCGAAGCACAAATTTCTTCTACCTTCTCATCTTCCAATCCGAGTATTGCTGCCATAGTTGATGGTTGCAATTCACAAGCTTTTTGCATTGCATTTGCACGAGCAATTACTAAACGTAATCCGTCTTCAAAACTCAAACATCCGTTTGCTACTAATGCCGAAAATTCACCTAATGAATGTCCAGCTACCATATCAGGATTAAAATCTTCAATTGTTTTTGCTAGAATTACTGAATGTAAAAATATTGCAGGTTGAGTAACTTTAGTTTGTTTTAAATCTTCATCAGTACCACTGAACATTAAATCAGTGATTCTAAATCCGATAATTTCATTTGCCTTTTCAAATAAGTCTTTAGCAAGAGAATTATTTTCGTATAATTCTTTACCCATACCAACAAATTGGGCCCCTTGCCCCGGAAATACATATGCTTTCATATTTATTATTTTATAATTAATTGCATAAAGGCATTCGGATTTTTAAGTTTTTCGAAGCCTACTTTTTTATATAAGTTATGAGCGTCTTTAGTTGCTAACATCCATTTAGCAACATGTTTTAATTCGGGGTCATTAAGTATAGATTTTATTAAAAAAATAGCTAATCCTTTACCTCTATGTTCTTCTAAAGTAAAAACATCAGAAAGATATGCAAAGCGTGATTGATCACTTAATGC
>JBKCCA010000505.1:0-2808 GCA_046305595.1 bacterium | reverse complement strand
GGTGAAGCATTTCTCGGAGTCATTCATAGAATTGATAGACCAGTGAGCGGATTGGTGCTAATGGCCAGAACTAGCAAGGCTTTAGAAAGAATGAATCTTGCTTTTAAAGAAAGGAAAATTCAAAAAACTTATTATGCCATTGTGCGAAATCAACCTCCACAACAAGAAGGAAGATTAGTTCACTGGTTAACAAAAGATTCTAATAAAAATTTAGCAAGAGCATACGATAAAGAAACTAAAGATAGCTTGCGTTCTGAATTGACTTATAAATTAATTGCAGAGAATAATGGCTTTTACTTATTAGAAGTAAAACCTATTACAGGTCGTACACATCAAATCAGAATTCAATTATCGAAAATGGGTTGCCCAATAGTAGGCGATAATAAATACGGTTACCCACGAGCAAATAAAGATAGAAGTATCTGTTTGCACTCAAGATCTTTAGAATTTGAACATCCGGTTACGAAAGAGCAAATGAAGATTGTAGCGGAGGTGCCGGGGGATGCGTTTTGGCAGAAGATTGTAACTGGTGACTAGTGACTGGTAACTAGAAGGTATTCGGTATTCAGTATTCCGATTTGCTATTTTTGAAGATTTTGCCTTGAAGTTTTTTTTATTTTTTATTCGGATGATTCAAGTTTTAGTTTTTGCTCGTCTCGGATAGTAAGTTCCTCTTTGATTTTTTCAATTTCTTCATATAGTTTTTTAATAGTTTTAGAATTATTTGTAGAGGTGCTTTTTTTATTTTTTGTTTGTGGAATAGTTTGCAGATTTTGTAAACGTATTTCTTTAAATCTCAATGAATCTTGATGCGCTAAATATTCTTTATTGACTTCTTCATAGTAACGTTGCCATCCTTTTCGAATTTCATCTGAAGGGGAAACGTTTGCGAAAAATTGTGCAAGCATTCTGCGTTCTGCAATACGATTATAATCTGTTATTAATTTTGTATATCTATCGTAAGTAGTTATTTCTTTCATACCTATCTCTCGATCTTTAAACCCGGTGTCTATAATTTTTGTCATCAAAACAAATCCGACCGATACTATGAACCATTTCCCTAAATCGATCCACATTTTTAAGCGTTCGTTAGTCATAATAATTTCTTTTTTTAGAATTATTACGACAGTAAAAAGAAAAAGGTTTCGTGAAAATTACTTTTTTTTGAACTCAAATCCCTTGTTATTAAGGCTCTCTATTACATCTTTCGATGCTAAAATATAGATTAATGAATCATGATTGTTGCATGCTAAGATTTCTTTATCGTTTTCATATAATGAAATATCTGCGATACAGAATTTATTCCAGAAGCTATATTCTTTAGTTTTTATGAAAGCAATCATTTCTTTAGAGTTTTCAAAGCGAATGCTATTGCCCCCTGAGTGAATTCTAGTTTTGATTTCACCCATTGAAATAATATCATTATTGAATTGAGAAAGAATTTTTTTGAAATCGGTATTTATAGTTCGAATATTAAACTCAACGAACTTCGACTTTTTGCTATATAAATCAAATAGCAGCATCCATTTTTCATTATCTGAAGTTTGAATGCTGCTATCGATATAATAATCTAATGACATTTAAAAAGATTATTTAATTAAAAGCTTTTCTTGATATATGTTTAGATCAGTTTTTATTTTTACTAAGTAAATATTCGAAATAAATTCTTGAACATTTAAAGTAAAGTTGAAATCATTTACATAAGAATTAAATACAAGTTTGCCTTGTACATCATAAATTTCAATTGAAATTATTTTTTCATTTGATTCAATATTTACGATTTCATTAGCTGGGTTCGGATAAATATTTACTGCTGAAATCAATTCAGAATTTATGCCAGTTGCTGGGCAATCGGCACTATCTACTTGATTGCTGTAGATACCTGAAGAGCCACATTTCAAAACATTTTCATATAAGTTTTTTGCTATGAAATTAATAGTAGTATCCATCCATGCTCTTTGCCAATCTGCTGTACCTGCATATGGTACGTGGTCTTGTCCGCAATAGGTGTGAAAATAATTCGTGTGATTTGCTAAATTTAATTTAGTACGGATGCTAGCGCTACCATCCACCTTTAACAATGGAATAGTGTTTAACAATTTAATAACCGCAGTACCATAAGGTACGGTACGATCTGCTGGTCCGTGCATACTTATGATTGGTATATTTTTATCTTTAGCTTGTATCCAGCTAGTATCACCAATAGCTCCACATAAGTTAACTACTGCATGAACATTAGAAGTATTTGGTAAAGTATTGGTAGTTCCTTTAAAGTTACCAAGTCCCATGCTACCCGACCCAGTATATACGCTAGTATCAACAGTACTTAATACTTCATTGCTTTGGTCTAAGAATGCAACATGAAGAGCGGTAAATGCGCCAGCAGATGAACCACCATAAATAATTATGTTGGTATCAATTTTATAAGTAGTCGCATTTGCTTTCATGTAACGAACAGCAGCTCTACCATCTTGCATTGCACGCCATACTGCACGAGCGGCACCAATTGCGTCAAAGTTTTCAATACCTAAACGGTAATCTTGAGAAACACAAACATAACCACGTTGAGCAAATTCTTTACATAGTTTTACAACGTCGCCATCGGCTTTAGTTCCAAATAAAAATGATCCACCATGAGTGAAAAAAATCACGGGTCTTTTACTGAAAGTATCACTTGCTGGCAAATAAATATCTAACAATAAATCTTGTGGTGTAGAAGAACTTGCAGTTACATTATTACCATAGACAATGTTCATTACTGAATCATAAGAAAATGTTTTTGATTTATATCGATCACCACCGATACAT
>JBKCCA010000504.1:0-1577 GCA_046305595.1 bacterium | reverse complement strand
TTTCTTCGAAAGAAGTTTTCGCTGGAAAAACTTTAGCGTATACATCTCTCTCAGTAAAACATCTTAAAATATTTTTCTTAACACCTAAGTCTAATACTGCTACTTTATATTTTGCATCTGGATTACCAACATAGTAAGCTTCTTTCGTACTTACTGTAGATGATAACTCTAAGCCAGCCATTGAAGGCACATCTGCTAATTTCTTCTTCAACTCTTCAACATCTAAGACATCCGAAGAAATAATAGCATTCATTGCACCTTTATCTCTGATATGTCTTACAAGCTGACGTGTGTCGATGTCAGATATACCGACGATGTTATCATTCAAAAAGTAATCTTGAATTGATTCGTCAGCCATTTTGCGAGAATAATTCAAAGAATAATTCTTGCAAACAAGTCCAGCTATTTTAATACTATCTGACTCCACTTCTTCATGTCTTATACCATAATTACCAATATGTGCATTGGTTGTGACCATTATTTGTCCGAAATAAGATGGGTCGGTGAAGATCTCTTGATAACCAGTCATACCGGTATTAAAACATATTTCACCTGTAGTAGTACCAATTTTACCTGCCGATTTACCATGAAACACGGTACCATCTGCCAAAACTAATACTGCCGGAATTTTTGCTATTTCTGCCATTTCTTAAATTTGTTTAGACACAAAAAAAGCCTTGTAAATAATACAAAGCCTCTTTAATAATTTAAAAACGACTGATTATGAGGAGCTTTTTTGCTCTTCATTGTCTTTTTCGATATAAGACCAGTCATTTTCATTGGCTGCAAAGGTAATAAAAATAGCATTATTGAATAAGCATTTTTTGAAAGATTGAAAATTTAGTTGACTTTTGTTTAGAATCACCTTAATAAATAGATTATGTCAGTACACAAAGAAATAAAAAAGGTTACCACGCACACTCTTTTGGCCATGAAAGGCAGTTCTGAAAAAATTGCGATGTTGACTGCATATGATTATTCTACTGCATTAATATTAGATGATGCAGGTATTGATGTGTTATTGTTGGGTGATTCGGCGTCGAATGTAATGGCCGGACATGAGACTACCTTGCCGATTACATTAGATCAAATGATTTATCATGCATCGTCAGTGGTTCGTGCAGTGAGTAGGGCATTGGTAGTGGTTGACTTACCATTTGGTTCATACCAGGGTAATTCGAAGGAAGCTTTACAATCGTCGATTAGAATTATGAAAGAGTCGGGAGCACATGCTGTGAAGTTAGAGGGTGGTGCTGAAGTACGTGAGTCAATAGAGCGTATAGTTTCTGCGGGTGTACCAGTGATGGGGCACTTAGGACTAACACCTCAGTCGATTTATAAATTTGGTACATATACCGTGCGTGCTAAAGAAGAGGCTGAAGCACAGAAATTATTAGAAGATGCTTTGGTATTGCAAGAGGCAGGATGTTTTGCTTTAGTACTTGAAAAGATTCCGGCAACACTTGCTAAAAAAGTAACAGATGCGGTGAAGATACCTGTTATTGGTATTGGAGCGGGTGCAGATGTCGACGGACAAGTATTAGTTGTAAATGATTTACTCGGATTAACGAAAGGAT
>JBKCCA010000503.1:0-2675 GCA_046305595.1 bacterium | reverse complement strand
TACAGGTGCAATAAATAAAATTACGTACTAATATTTATTCCTTATTTCTAGCTACTAGTTACTAGCTACTAGCAACTATTTTCCTATCTTTGCACAAATTTTATTACATGAAAGTATTAGGCCCTGAGCAAAATTTTTTAGGATTAGAAGAAGAGGCATTGTATTCTTTTGAGAATGCAAAGTATTTAATTCAATCAGCACCCTATGAACACACTTCTTCATACTTAGAAGGTTCTTTTAGAGGTCCAGCTGCCATCATCGACGCTTCAAAATACGTTGAGTTTTACGATGAAGAATTAGATAAAGAAACCATTCGTACTGCAGGTATTGCCACATTAGAGGCTATAGACTTTCATGGTAAGGTAGATGCGAAAGCAGTTGCACTTATTGAAGAAGAGACTACGAAATTAATAGAGACTGGTAAGTTTGTCGTTTCATTTGGTGCAGAGCATACAGTTACCTACGGATTCGTACAAGCTCATGCTAAAAAATATTCGAACTTAAGTGTATTGCAAATAGATGCTCACTCTGATTTAAGAGAGAGCTATCATAATAACCCCTATTCACATGCTTCAGTAATGGCAAGAGTGAAAGACATGGGCTTAACCCTTTGTCAAGCGGGTATTCGTGCTCAATGCATCGAAGAAGCTAATGAGATTAAAAACAATCCGAAGATTCATACAGCATACGCTCATCAAATTCGCAACAATCCGAATTGGGTAAAAGAGTTAACTGCTAATCTTACTGAAAACGTTTACATCACGATTGACGCTGACGGATTCGATCCGAGTATTATGCCAGCAGTAGGTACTGCAGAGCCGAACGGATTGTTCTGGAATGAGACCTTAGATTTATTGAGAGAAACATGTAAGACTAAAAATGTAGTCGGATTCGATATCGTTGAATGTGCACCGATGGAAGGAAGTATTCTTTCAGAATATACTTTAGCGAAATTAGCGTATAGAATTATTGGGTACATAGAACATTTCAAAAAGAACTAATGGTACTTAAGAAATATCAGAACATCTGGATTGCCATTGGGATTGCTTTAGCAGCATTCTTGTTCTGGTATTTTAGAATTATACTCTTGTATTTATTTTTTGCGATGTGTTTAACCTTCGTGTTAACACCACTCGTAAATTATTTTAGCAGAGGTAAAGTTTTTAAAATTAGAGTGCCGAGAATTATCTCTACAATTCTTGCATTTATTATATTAATTGGTGTCATTAGTATTTTCAGCATGACCCTCTTCCCTCTCATCACGACTGAAGCTGAGCATCTGAAAAACATAGATCCGAATAAACTGACTAATGTATTTGATAATCAAATTTATTACATCGAGCACTTATTAATAGAAAACGGAGTCTCAGATCAACAACCAGGTTATTTGAAACCGATGATTATTCAAGAGGTTACCGGATTGTTGAATAAACAAAATGCAGAAAGTGTATTAACGAATGTTTTCAGTGGTATTGCAAGTTTGGTAATAGCTATATTTTCTATTTTCTTCATTAGCTTTTTCTCATTAAAAGATGAAAATTTATTGAAGAAGTCTATTGCTAGCATCATCCCTGGGAAATATTATGTTGATTATATTTCAGTGTTTAACAATATTGAGAAATTATTGTCGAGGTATTTCATCGGACTATTAATACAAGCGAGTGTGATTTCATTTATAGTTTCTGTATCCCTTTATTTTGTTGGGGTTCAGAACTTTTTATTGATAGGGATATTAGTAGGTATCATCAATGTGATACCCTACCTCGGACAAGTAATTGCGGTCTTTGTTGCTTTGTTTTTAGGAGTAGCATCGAATGTTGACATTATTAATTCATCAGAATTATTGTTGTTTTTATTAAGCATATCGGGTGTAGTAATAATTACACAAACCTTAGATAGCTTTGTATTTCAACCATTGATATTTTCAAAGAGTGTGAAAGCACATCCATTAGAAATTTTCTTAATGGTATTCGTTGGTGGAACTATCGGCGGAGCATTCGGAATGTTTTTAGCGAGACCGGTTTATACGATCGTTAAAGTTACTTATAAGGGTTTTTATGGAGTGTACCTTAAGAAATTAAAGGAGAGTACAGGAGTAGCTAGTAGCTAGTATGACGCTTGTCTAGCTACTAGCTACTAGCTACTTTTGTACTCCCAATAAAATTATAGATTATTTTAAAAATTAAAGTATGGCATTACAGTGTGGTATCGTCGGATTACCGAATGTTGGAAAATCAACATTATTTAATTGTTTATCGAATGCAAAAGCGCAAGCGGCGAATTTCCCGTTTTGCACAATTGAGCCGAATGTCGGTGTAATTACAGTACCTGATCATCGTTTAACGAAATTATCAGAGTTAGTAAATCCTCAGCGTATAGTGCCAAACACTATTGAGATTGTTGACATCGCAGGATTAGTAAAGGGTGCAAGTAAGGGCGAAGGATTAGGAAATCAATTCTTAGGTAACATCAGAACAACGAATGCAATTATACATGTATTAAGATGTTTCGATGACCCTAACGTTGTTCACGTTGACGGATCAGTTGACCCAATTAGAGATAAAGAAATTATCGATACAGAATTACAATTGAAAGATTTAGATTCTGTTGAAAAGAAAATAGCAAAGGTTGAGAAATCAGCAAAGACAGGTGATAAAGATGCGAAGAAAGCATTC
>JBKCCA010000502.1:0-4612 GCA_046305595.1 bacterium | reverse complement strand
GATGGGTGGTGCTCAAGCAGCTAAAGTATTAGTACAAATTCAAGCTACAACAATGAAAGCAAAAGGAGAGGTGGTTACCCCTGAACAAGAAGCTGATTTGTTAAAAAAGACAACTGATAGATACGAGTCACAAACAACACCTTATTACGCTGCAGCAAGATTATGGGTTGATGGCATCATAGATCCTTCAGAGACACGTAAAGTAATCTCTATGGGTATTGAAGCTGCTAATCATGCCCCAATAGAAAAAAGATATAATGTTGGTGTAATACAAACCTAAAATATAATTGAGTAATCAATCTTATATAAGCTTATCTGAACTAAATCAGAAAATTGAAGAGCATATTAATCTTCATTTTTCTGATTTGTTTTTTTGGGTATTAGCCGAAGTTTCAAGCCATAAATTTTATCAAAACTCAGATCGACATTACTTTGATTTAGTTGAAAAATCAAAAGACTCAAACATTGAAACCGCTAAAATCAAAGCTAAGTCATGGTCTGATGGTTCTGAAGCGATTAATATGTTTGAGAAAAACACCGGACAAAAATTTCAGAATGGAATTCAGGTTTTGGTACAAGTGAAGGTGGAGTATCATAGAATATACGGACTTTCATTAACACTTTACAACATTGATTCTTCCTTCACATTAGGAAATATTGAGAGGCAAAAACAGGCGACGCTTTTAAAATTAGTAAACGATAATTCAGATTTTATAAAACTTATAAATGATGAGTATCATACTAAAAACAAGCAAATGCTTGTACCAAGTGTGATACAAAAAATTGCTTTAATTGCTTCACCTAATTCAGAAGGCTATCAAGACTTTATACATACTTTAATTAACAATCAATTTAACTATACTTTTAGTGTAGATCACTATTTTTCAAGTGTACAAGGTGGCGATGCTGAAAAAGAATTAGTGAATAAATTGATTAGTATATACGAATCTAAAATTGATTATGATGTTGTCGTACTTGTAAGAGGTGGTGGTGCTAAAATAGATTTTATGGTCTTTGATTCTTATTTACTATCAAAAGCTGTTGCTAAATTTCCTATACCTATCATAACTGGTATCGGTCATCATCAAGACGTAAGCATTGTAGATTTAATGGCACACACTAGTACCAAAACACCAACAAAAGTCGCTGAATTAATTATTGCCAATAATAGATTTTTCGAAGAGAAAATTAATTCTCTAGAAAAGAAACTTATAATAAGCCTACAACAAACCATTCAAAACAATCAAGAAATATTGCAATCTTCACGTAACACTATTAACTTACATACGTATGAAGTAATCAAACACCATTCAAGTAGACTTATTTCCTTAAAACAAGATTTAATTTCTGAATCGAACTTCAAATTAAAATCAGAACACAAAGAATTGTTAAATATTAAAACTGTGTTAATTTCTCGAGGAAATGATTATATAAAAAATAAATTGCTTAGTATCAAAAATATTGAGTCTATTGCAAAAACACTTGACCCAAGAAATATCTTGAAACGTGGATTTTCAATTTTAACTCATGAAGGTAAAATTGTATTTAAGAATGAAGACTTACAGAAATTAGATAAAATAAACATTGAAACTTTTGATTCTGAAATAGAAGCAAATATTAGTTCATTAAAGAAAAAAACACAAAATGGCTAAGAACATAACATATGAACAAGCTTATAATGAGCTCTTAGAAATTGTAAATGGTATAGAAAACGAAAGCATTTCGATTGATATACTTGCTGAAAAAGTGAAGAGAGCCTCTGAGCTTATTCAGTTCTGTCAAGACAAATTAAGAAGCACTGAAAAAGAATTAAATAACATAATAAAGCAAATGGATGCAAAAGATATTTAGGCTTTTAATTCATATTAATAACTAAAAATCAAGGTTTTAATAATTAGTATTTGAACTTAAAAGCATTAATCTGTTTATTTGCAATAATTGAAATAATGATAAAGCAATATAATGGCTAAAAATTTATTGATAGTTGAGTCACCTGCTAAGGCGAAAACGATAGAGGGGTATTTAGGTAAAGATTTCTTGGTGAAGTCGAGCTATGGTCATATTAGAGATCTAGTGAAGGGTAATAATGCCATAGAAATTGAGAATAACTTTGCACAGCATTATGAAGTGCCTGCAGATAAAAAGTCATTAGTTAGTGAACTAAAGAAATTAGCGAAAGAAGCCGAAACGGTTTGGCTAGCATCCGATGAGGACCGTGAGGGAGAGGCTATATCGTGGCATTTATTAGAAACATTAGGACTCGATGAGAAGAAAACGAAGAGAATTGTTTTTCACGAAATTACGAAGCCCGCTATTTTAAAAGCAATTGAAAACCCTAGAACAATAGATTATAACTTAGTAAATGCACAACAAGCTCGTCGTGTATTAGATAGATTAGTAGGTTTTGAATTATCACCAGTATTATGGAGAAAAGTAAAACCTTCTTTATCTGCAGGTCGTGTTCAATCTGTTGCTGTGCGTTTAATAGTAGATAGAGAAAGAGAAATAAATGCTTTTAAAGCTGACGCTAGTTTTAAAATTGTAGCGATTTTTACAACCGACGGACAAAAGAAAAATACTTTCAAGGCTGAATTAGCAAATAGATATTCATCTATTTCTGATGCTGAGAAATTTTTAGACGATTGTATTAATGCAGAATTTAAGGTTAAATCTTTAGAAGTTAAACCTTCAAAGAGAAATCCCGCTGCTCCTTTTACAACCTCTACACTTCAACAAGAGGCATCTCGTAAATTAGGTTTTTCAGTTTCTAGAACAATGAGCGTTGCTCAAAAATTATACGAATCTGGTAAGATTACCTATATGCGTACCGACTCAGTTAATTTATCTGATACAGCATTAGCTGCAGCTGAAGATGAAATTAACTCGGCTTATGGTACTCAATATCACCAAAGACGTCATTATAAAACTAAATCTGCTGGAGCTCAAGAAGCTCACGAAGCTATACGCCCTACATATTTCAATCAACACAGTATTGATGGTGATGCAGCAGAGAAAAGATTGTACGACTTAATTTGGAAACGTGCAATTGCCTCTCAAATGTCAGAAGCATTATTCGAAAAAACGACTGCTAAAATTTCTATATCAACACGCCCTGAGGACTTAGTTGCGCAAGGTGAAGTATTGAAATTTGACGGCTTCTTAAAAGTATATATGGAGTCTGTTGATGAGGATGAGCAAATTAATACAGAGGATGATTCTGATAATAAAATGTTGCCCGTATTAGCAGAGAAACAAACTTTAATTTTTGAAGAAATGAACGCTGTCGAGAAATATTCTCGTCCGCCTGCTCGTTATACAGAAGCTAGTCTAGTAAAGAAATTAGAAGAACTAGGTATTGGTAGACCATCTACCTATGCACCAACTATTGCTACTATTCAGAATAGAGGGTATGTTGTTAAAGAAGATAGAGAAGGAAGAGCTAGAAATTATAGAGTTCTTAGTTTAAAGAATAAAAAAATTGAGCAAAAAGAATTAGTTGAACAAGTAGGTGTTGAGAAATCTAAAATGTTTCCGAGTGATATTGGAGTTTTAGTAAATGATTTCTTAGTTCAACATTTTCAAAATATTGTAGATTATAATTTCACCGCTACTGTTGAAAAACAATTCGATGAGATTGCGCAAGGTTTACAAGAGTGGACAAAAATGATTCATTCATTTTATCAACCATTTCATAAAGATGTAGAGAATACCATTGAGAATGCTGATCGTGCAAATGCTACTAGAGAATTAGGAAATGACCCTGAAACAGGTAAACCTATCTCTGTTAAAATTGGTAGATACGGCCCATATGTACAAATAGGTGAGAATGACGAAAACTCAGAAGAGAAACCACGTTACGCAAGCTTACGTCCGGGTCAAATGGTAGAAACCCTTACCCTTGAACAAGCATTAGATTTATTTAAAATGCCTAAGAAGGTGGGTTTATTTGAAGAAAAAGAAGTAACAATTGGTATAGGTAGATTCGGACCTTATATCAGACATAATAATATCTTTACGTCAATAGGTAAAGAAGATGACCCATATACAATTGACTTAGAAAGATCAATAGAACTTATTAATATAAAGCGTGAAAAAGATGCTAATAAATTAATAAAAGCATTTGAAGAAAATGAATTGGTGAAAGTATTAAATGGTAGATGGGGACCGTATATAGCATATGGCAAACAGAATATCAAAATACCAAAAGGTACTGATGCAGCTAGTTTAACTTTTGAAGATATCTTGAAATTAGCAGGTGGTTCATTACCAGAACTTGACACTAAAAAGTCTGCTAAAAAAGCAGCACCCAAAAAGGCCGCTCCTAAGAAAGCTGCTACAAAAAAAGCAAGTACTAAAACTAAAACAACTACCAAAACAACAACCAAGAAAACTACTACGAAAGCAAAAAAATCGGTAAAATAAATGAAAAGTGATTTACCCGAAAATATTGTAGAAGATATAGCTATTGCTGTTGTTTTAGAAGAAGAACATGTTGAGTCTAGCTCATGGAAAGTTTATTTACTTAATTTAAAAGATATAGAAATTGAAAATGTTTTAGTAAGTTCTAAAGGCTATGGTACATTGAATGGTGAACAAGTTAAAACATCTGTCT
>JBKCCA010000501.1:0-1577 GCA_046305595.1 bacterium | reverse complement strand
TGCTTTATGTTTTTAGTTATATACTATATTTAATTGTATATAAGCTTGTAGGTTATAGAAGAAAAGTAGTACGTGAAAATTTACGTAAGTCATTCCCTAATAAAACTACTGAAGAACTACTTATTATTGAGAAAAAGTATTATCATGTATTATGTGATATTATTGTTGAAACAACTAAACTAAATACATTATCAGAGGCAGAATTAAGAAAACGAGTAAAGATTAAAAACTCTGAAAGATTTTTCGAATTATTAAAAGAAGGCAAATCAATCAGTATGGTATTAGGCCATTATTTGAATTGGGAATGGTTTGTTTTAGCATTACCTCTTTACACCGGCGTTGATACTTACGGTATTTACAAACCATTAACGAACAAAACATTTGACATACTATTTAAGAATATGCGTTCTCGTATGGGTATGAAGATGACACCTATGCAACAAATAATGAGAGCACTGTTGCAAGCAAAGCAGAAACCTTATACTATTGCTATAGTTACTGATCAAACGCCATCAGATACTGATAATTGTTACTGGACAAAATTCTTAAATCAAGACACCCCTATTTTTTTAGGTACAGAAAAAATTGCCAATCATTTTGATACTGCAGTAGCATTCTTAGATATGGATAGAACGAAGCGAGGGTATATAGAATTCGAATTTATTATCTTAGCAGAAAGCAGTAAAGGAAGACCTGAGTACGAGATAACAGAGCTTCACACAAGATATCTAGAAAATAAAATTAATCGAAAACCTGAATTTTGGTTATGGTCGCACAGAAGATGGAAACACCAACCAAAAGAGGAACATAAGAAAAAATTTAACTTATCATGACAGATCAACCACGAGTCGCGGTAGTCGTATTAAATTACAATGGAGAGAAACTATTACCGAATTTCTTACCAAGTGTTTACAATACTAATTATTCAAACTTAAGGATCATATTAGGTGATAATGCATCAACTGATAATTCAGTAGAATGGGTCAAAACTAATATCCCTCAAGTAGAGATCATTGTCAATGACAAAAACTACGGTTTTGCTGAGGGCTATAACCAAATACTAGAGCAAGTCAAAGAAGTTGATTATTATGTTTTATTAAATTCAGATGTTGAAGTAACACCTAACTGGATTGAACCAGTAATTCAAATGATGGAGAAAGATCAGAGAATTGCTGCAGCACAACCTAAAATTATAAGTTATATAGAAAGAGATTCATTTGAATATGCGGGTGCTGCGGGTGGTTTCATTGATTCTTTCGGATATCCATTTTGCAAGGGAAGAATATTTGATACAATAGAAAAAGACCAAAAACAATACGAACAAAATGATGAGATATTTTGGGCTAGTGGTGCTGCTTTGTTTATAAAAGCAGAGTTGTATCATAAGTCAGGCGGACTTGATAAAGATTATTTTGCTCATATGGAAGAGATAGATTTATGCTGGAGATTAAAAAATATGGGCTATAAAATCATGTATTGTGCCGAATCAAAAGTTTACCATGTTGGCGGTGCTACATTAAGTGAAACTAATCCGCATAAAACCTCTTTGAACTTCAGAAATAGTTTAATAACATTAA
>JBKCCA010000500.1:0-2061 GCA_046305595.1 bacterium | reverse complement strand
TCTATCTCTCGTGATGGTGGTAAGACATTTAAGAACTTAGGTTTTATGCATTCTGATATTCACGACATCGCTTTCGATATCAAAAATTCTGATAGAATGTATTGCGCTACTGATGGTGGTGTATATCGTTCTTGGGATGGTGGTACGACCATGGAGATGGTTGAAAATTTACCACTCTCACAATTTTATCATGTGAGTGTTGACGAAAGAGATGATTATTATGTTTACGGAGGATTGCAAGATAACGGTTGTTGGTACGGTCCGTCAAGATCACCAGGTGGTGTTGAAGCACGTGACTGGAGAGTTGTTGGAGCTGGTGATGGCTATAGAGTTTACAAACATCCGAAGAAAAATTTAATATACTCTGAAATGCAAGGTGCAGAAAATGTATGGCGCTACGACCCTGAGAAAGATCAGGCGAAAACCATACAACCATTGCAAATGAAGGGCGAAGCGAAATTACGTTTCAACTGGAACGCATCGTTGGTAACGAGTCCGAACAGACCCGACAGAGTTTACATCGGTTCACAATTCGTGCATCGTTCAGATGATATGGGTGAAACTTGGGTGAAGATTTCTCCTGATTTAACAACGAACGATCCGAAGAAACAAAACCAAGAAAATTCAGGTGGCTTATCGAAAGATAATTCAGGTGCAGAAAATCACTGCACGATTTTCACGATTGCAGAATCACCTGTTGATGAAAATGTAATTTGGGCAGGTGCCGATGATGGCAATTTGCAGATTACAAGAGATGGTGGTAAGAGCTGGACGAACGTGATTAAAAACGTAACCGGATTACCGAAAAATACTTGGGCATACCATGTAGAAGCGAGTGTATTTGGAGCAGGTAAAGCATATGTAGTTTTCAACGGATATAATACAGGAGATATGAATACTTATGTATACAAAACAGATGACTTCGGTGCGACATGGAAATCGATTGTAACGCCTGAAATATATGGCTTTGCGAGAAACATACAAGAAGATTATGTGAATGAAAATTTATTGTTTTTAGGTACAGAATTCGGATTGTATATTACATTGAACGGAGGTTCGAATTGGTATAAGTTCACGAATAATTTCCCAGCGGTAAATGTTCATTTCATAGAGTTACATAAAAAGACGAACGACTTAGTAATGGGTACGCATGGTAGAGGAGTAATTATTATCGACGACATCAGTATTTTACGTCAGTTGAGTAATGAGACCATTGCGAAAGATTTATACTTCTTCAATACAAAACCAACTTCAATAGCAGAGTCGAATGGCTTCGGAGGTTCAAGCGGAGAAACACAATTCGTAGGTGAAAATCCGAGTACTGCCGCACGCATCATTTATCATTTGAACAAGAAACATTTATTAGGAAAAATGACACTTGAAATTCAAGATGCAAATGGTGTAAAAGTTACGGAATTAGGTCCGGGTAAATCAAAAGGCATCAACATCGTTGAATGGTATTACAACAGTAAACCACCAAAGGTAGCACAAGGCAAAACCTTTGCATTCGGGGGTTTCACCTCGCCTAGAGTACCAGCCGGAACATACAAAGTAGTAATCACAAAAGGTAAAGAAAAATACACAAACGATTTAGTGATTCAATACGATCCGAAATCAGAAATACCATTAGCTGATCGTAAATTACAAGAATCAACCACTATGAAATTATTCAACATGTCGCAAGATTTAGCGTACATGGTTTACAAGATGGATGAGTATATGAAATTTATGGAGCAACAAAAGTCAGCAAGTGCAGATGCTAAGAAAACAATGACAGCATTCACTGCCGACTTGAATAAATTAAAAGGAACAATGGTAGTAATGACTGGCGACAACTATGTAGGTGCCGCAGAAAATCAATTACGCGAAGACCTCTTAGAATTATACGCAAAAATTGCACAAAGTTATCACAGACCGAACCAAGCCGAACTTGATAATTTAACAGGTATCGAAAGTCGATTCATGAAAGGCAAAGAAGAGTTTGAAAAAATCGAAAAGAAATATTTGGAGAAAGTAGAGAAGCAGGCGGGAGCGAAAGTGGTGCTGAAGAATTTTGAGGAG
>JBKCCA010000499.1:0-1167 GCA_046305595.1 bacterium | reverse complement strand
TTCTTCTATACTCGACTCACTCACTCCTGCATAATTCTCTACAGCATGCTCTGCCTCTTCACCAGATATATACGCAGGTATCGTCATTAAAGTTGAGAAAATAATTATTGCCAAAGCAGCTAATTTCGTTTCTCTTGAATGCAATAATAAAGAAACAGTCAACATTAGAAATCCGATGATGAATCCCACGATGGGGAAGTGGTTGCTTAACAGGTGTAAGTAATGGCCGTTCATATTTTGATAGTATTTAAGTAGCTAGTAGCTAGAATTTTGTAACTAATTATTAGTAACTAGTAACTAGTAACCAGTCTAGCTACTAGCTACTCCGGTACTAATTTAATAAATAACAGAGAAGCTCCCCACATCATCAAACCCTTTTCCTTTAACCGAGTAGAAGTAGACTCCGGGCGGGACAATTTCGTTATTGATTCTGCCATCCCATTCCCAACTTGTTTGATTTTTGACTTCATACATCAGCTTACCCCATCTGTTGAAAATGCTAATGCTTTCTATGAAACATTCAACATTGCCACCAGTAATTTTGAAGGTATCGTTTTTACCATCATTATTAGGGGTGAATACATTGGGTATTTTACGTTTGTTGATATCAATTTCTGGTATTGTAATTTGTATGCTAGAAGTATCGCTACAATCTGTATTCTTATTAGCAATTAAGGTAACGGTAAATGTACCTACGCTATCGTATTGATGAACTGGGTTATCAATTAATGATGTATCACCATCACCAAAATCCCAAACTAAACTATCACTACCAATCGTCTTATTGCTAAAGGCTACAATTCTTGCACAACTGTCGAATGAATAATCAAAATCTGTTTCTGGTATATCAACAACAAAAATGGTTACACTGTCATAACTTGTACAAAGATTATTAATCGCTTTTACATAATAAGTAGTGGTAACATCTGGTGATGCTATTGGGTTCGGTATATTCCATTTGTTTAATGTACCTCTTGGTGACCACTCGTAGGTATTATAATCAGAACCACGCGCAAATAATTGTATCGATGATCTTGCGCAAATAATTCTGTCTCTACCTGCATTTGCAATTGGTAAAGTATCGATAAGTACTTGAACTGAATATTCTCTCGTACAATTTACACTGTCTGTAATAGCTACTGTATAAGTTCTCTCTTCTGATGCAAT
>JBKCCA010000498.1:0-6954 GCA_046305595.1 bacterium | reverse complement strand
CCTTTATAGTAATTGAATAATCCGTAATGTTCATTTGGTGAATGCAATGCATCAGAATCTAATCCGAAGCCCATCAACACTGACTTCAAGCCTAATTCTTTTTCAAATAAAGCAACAATTGGAATACTACCACCACCTCTTGTAGGAATAGGTTTCTTACCGTATGTTTCTAACATAGCCTTGCTAGCTGCTTGAAAAGCAACTGAGTCAGTAGGTGTTAAAACTGGCTCGCCACCATGATGAGGTCTTACTTCAACTTTCACTGAAGCAGGAGCAATTGACTCGAAATGTTTTTTGAAAATTTCAGTGATCTTATCAGAAGTTTGATTAGGCACTAAACGCATAGAAATTTTTGCATATGCTTTTGAAGGTAAAACTGTTTTAGCACCTTCACCAATATAACCACCCCAGATACCGTTTACGTCTAGCGTCGGACGAATACCAGTTCTTTCTATAGAAGAGAAACCTTTTTCACCCCATACATCTCCAACTTCTAAATCTTTTTTGTATTCTTCAATATCAAATGGAGTCTTAGCCATTTCAGCTCTATCTTCAGCAGAAACTTCTAATACATCATCATAGAAACCAGGTATGGTAATATGATTATTTTCATCATGCATAGAAGCAATCATTTTAGATAGAATGTTGATTGGGTTAGCAACAGCACCACCATAAACACCAGAGTGTAGGTCGCGGTTCGGACCTGTAACTTCTACTTCAACGTAGCTTAAGCCACGTAAACCACAATCAATTGAAGGTGTATCATTAGCGATGATAGAGGTATCAGAGATTAATACAACATCAGCCTTTAATCTTTCTTTATTTGCTTTAACGAAAATGCCTAAGTTCGATGAACCTACTTCTTCTTCGCCTTCAATCATGAATTTCACGTTACAAGCCAAAGAATTCGTTTGCATCATTAATTCAAAAGCTTTAACGTGCATATATACTTGACCTTTATCGTCACAAGCACCTCTTGCAAAGATTGCACCATCAGGGTGAACAGCAGTTTTACGGATGCTAGGTTCAAATGGTGGAGTCTCCCATAATTCTAATGGAGTAGCAGGTTGTACATCATAGTGACCATAAACTAAAACTGTAGGTAAGCTAGGGTCGATCATTTTTTCACCGTAAACTATCGGGTAACCCGCTGTTGAGCAAACTTCTACCTTATCTGCACCAGCAGCTATTAACTTATCTTTTACAAATTCTGCTGTTTTAAAAACATCTGCAGAATAAGCAGAGTCAGCACTAATTGAAGGTATTCTTAAAAAATCTAATAACTCATCTAAGAAACGTTGACGGTTATTATCTATGTATTGATTAATATGTTCCATGGCGCCAAATATAGTATTAATTGAAAAATAAAATAGCCTCAAAATATCCATAATATTTATATTTTTGTTTGTATAGAGATTAGAGTGAATGTCGAATTATTTAGAATTATTAAACCCCCAGCAAAGAGCTGCTGTTGAGAATTTGAATGGGCCTATGATGATTGTGGCTGGTGCGGGCTCAGGCAAAACCAGGGTAATCACTTATCGCATAGCACATATGATTCATAACGGAGTTGATCCGTTTAGCATATTAGCATTAACCTTTACAAATAAAGCTGCTGCAGAAATGCGCCAACGTATAACCAGTATTGTTGGTGGTAACGCAAGAAATATATGGATGGGTACCTTTCACTCAGTATTTGCTAGAATATTGAGAATGGAAGCCGATAAAATAGGCTACCCTGCTAATTTTACTATTTATGACAAAGATGATGCTAAATCTTTAATCAAATCTATCTTAAAAGAGCAAAACTTAGACGAAAAAAACTACAATCCAAATCACGTTTTACACCGAATATCTAGTGCAAAAAACAATTTAATTTCAGCTAAAGAATACAATGAAAACGATCAAATACAAGCTGAAGATTATTCATTAGGGAAAAGTAAAATAGGCTATATATATTCTCTCTATTCGAACAGATGCGAGCGAGCTGGGGCGATGGACTTTGATGACTTGTTATTCAAGACGAATATTTTATTACGTGATTATCCAGAGGTATTACACAAGTATCAACATAAGTTTAAATACATAATGGTTGATGAGTATCAAGATACCAATTACTCTCAATATTTAATTGTCAAAAAACTTGCAGCAATTAATGAAAATATCTGTGTTGTAGGTGATGATGCTCAAAGTATATATGCTTTTAGAGGTGCTAACATCCAGAACATATTAAACTTTGAAAAAGACTATCCAGATTTAAAAGTATATAAACTAGAAGAGAACTACCGTTCAACACAAAACATAGTCCAAGTTGCTAATTCGATTATTAAAAACAATCAAGATCAAATTCAAAAAAATGTTTTTTCTCAGAAAGAAACTGGTGAAAAGATTTCTTTATTAAAAGCATTTACTGATAATGAAGAAGGCAAGCTAGTGGCTGAATCTATTGCCCAGGCTAGAGATAATGAGAATTTAAGAAATAAAGACTTCGCCATTTTATATAGAACCAACTCTCAATCGAGAGCGATGGAAGAAGCTTTGAGAAAAATGAATATACCGTATAAAATTTACGGCGGACTTTCATTTTATCAGCGCAAAGAGATTAAAGATTTAATAGCCTATTTTAGATTAGCTGTAAATCATGTTGATGAAGAAGCTTTTAAAAGAGTTATCAACTACCCTATTCGTGGCATTGGCAAGACAAGTCTCGATAAGTTGATTCTTGTTGCTGATGAACAAAAAACTTCTCTTTGGGAAGTATCTAATCATGCAGCGCAACACATAGGTGGTAAATCAGGCAATAGCATTGAACAATTTGCTATGATGATTAAAAGTTTTGCAGTGGTGATTAAAAATCAATCAGCATTTGATGCAGCTTCACATATTGCGAAACAATGCGGATTGTTAAAGGAATTATACGACGATAAATCTGTTGAGGGATTAAATAGATATGAAAACATTCAAGAATTATTGAATGGTATAAAAGATTTCTCTGAAAGAGACGATATCGACAATCCGAGTCTTGATGTGTTCTTACAAGATGTTGCTTTATTAACAGGCGATGAAAAAGAAGAAGATAAAGACAAAGATCATGTATCGTTGATGACTATACACTCGGCTAAAGGATTAGAGTTTCCGCATGTTTATGTAGTTGGACTAGAAGAAAATTTATTCCCATCACAAATGTCATTGCATTCTAGGGCTGATTTAGAAGAAGAACGTAGATTGTTTTATGTAGCCATCACAAGGGCTGAGAGAAAGTTAACGCTTAGTTATGCTATATCTCGTTATAAATGGGGCTCACCTATTTCATGTGACCCAAGTAGATTTTTAGAAGAAATAGACGCTAAATATTTAGAAGTTAACTATCTTCAAAAACCAATACAAGGCAATACATTTTTTGATAAAGACCCTGATCAATACAATAGTGTATCGATTAAACCTAAAACAACAGTTCAGGCTAACCCCAATAAAGTCTTTAATCATGTAGCAAGTGCCGACTTCGTTCCTTCAAGTCCGACCGATATTAGAGTAGGTATGGAAGTAGAACATAAGAAATTCGGATTTGGTAAGGTATTAGAGATGGAAGGCAGTACAGGTGATATAAAAACAACAATTCACTTTAATGGGCTTGGGAAAAAACAATTGTTATTAAAATTTGCTAAATTGCGCATAGTTAATTAGAAATCATTAAGATATACTACTCTTATACAATAAATTACAGAGATGACATTCGATTATAATACTACACGACCAGCATTGTTATATGCAGAGTACGGTAGAAACATACAAAACATGGTTAGGTTTATAAAGACCTTGCCTACTAAGGAAGAGCGTAATAAGCATGCGCAAGCGGTGATTGATTTAATGGGATTCTTGAATCCACATTTAAGAGACGTTGCTGACTTTAAGCACAAGCTATGGGATCACTTATTTATCATTGCTGACTTTGATTTAGATGTAGACTCTCCCTATCCTATTCCATCCAAAGAATCATTAGATACCAAACCTAAGAAAGTGCCATACCCTATGCATAACATACATTACAAGCATTATGGCAAAACGGTAGAGTTGATGATTGAAAAAGCTAGATCAGTATCTGCTGATGAACCAGAAAGAAGATCTCAATTAGTTGCACAAATCGCCAATTTCATGAAAATGTCATATGTAACTTGGAATAAAGATACAGTGAGCGATGAAACGATTATATCAGATTTGAAGAAATTATCAAATGGCGAGCTAGAGGTTGATGAGAATACAAACTTATTGAAAGTTGAAGTAAGAAAAACGATACCTCAAAGAAACAATAACTTCAAACATAAAAACAACAACACGAACAATAACAACAACAATAATAATAACCGTAATAAGAAAAACAATCAGAGCAAACATCGTTATTAATGTTTGTGAATATTATTATTTCATAAATCTTTCAAAATCCTTTATCTTCAAAGCCGATAAAGGATTTTTTAATTATGGATACTTTTGAAATCATAGGTGGTAAGAAGCTTAAAGGTGAAATCACGCCACAAGGTGCTAAAAACGAGGCATTACAAATTATTTCTGCTGTTCTTTTAACAGATCAGTTAGTAACGATTTCTAATATACCCGACATTGTAGACGTCAACAAATTAATTGATTTGTTAAGAGATATGGGTGTGAAAGTTGAGAGGCTTTCAAAAGACACCTATACATTTAAGGCTGATGAAATCAACCTTAAATATTTCACAACTGACGAGTTTAAAAAGAAAGGTGCAGCATTACGCGGTTCTGTAATGATTGTTGGTCCGCTTTTAGCCCGCTTCAAACAAGCTTATATACCTCGCCCAGGTGGTGATAAAATTGGTAGAAGAAGATTAGATACTCACTTCTTAGGCTTTCAAAAATTAGGTGCAAAGTTCAACTACGATCCGAAAGATTCTTTCTTTAGTGTCGACGCTTCTGAATTAAAAGGTACATATATGTTACTAGATGAAGCATCAGTAACAGGTACAGCAAATATTTTAATGGCTGCAGTGTTAGCAAAGGGTACTACAACTATTTACAACGCAGCATGTGAGCCCTATATTCAGCAGTTATGCAAAATGTTGAATAGCATGGGTGCAAAAATAACTGGCATTGGCTCAAATTTATTAACCATTCAAGGAGTTGATTCTCTAGGCGGATGTGAGCATCGCATGTTACCCGACATGATTGAAATAGGTAGTTTCATCGGACTTGCAGCAATGACTCAATCAGAAATTACTATTAAAAATGTAGCATACGATGAGTTAGGTGTAATTCCAGAAACTTTCAAAAAATTAGGTATAAAATTAGAGCGTAGAGGCGATGATATTTATATACCTTCTCAAGAATTTTATGAAATAGAAACATTCATTGATGGCTCTATATTAACTATTGCAGATGCACCTTGGCCAGGCTTCACTCCTGACCTATTGAGTATCGTATTGGTTGTAGCTACACAAGCTAAAGGAAGCGTTTTAATACATCAAAAAATGTTTGAGAGTAGATTGTTCTTCGTAGATAAATTAATCGATATGGGAGCTCAAATTATATTATGTGATCCACATAGAGCGAATATCATCGGACTTGCAAGAAAGAATCCATTGAGAGGTATTAATATGACTTCTCCAGATATTCGTGCAGGTGTATCATTACTTATTGCAGCACTTTCTGCTGAAGGTAAGAGTACCATTTCCAATATAGAACAAATTGATCGTGGATATCAGGATATAGAAGAGAGATTGAAAGCGATTGGAGCAGATATAGTACGAAAGTAGCTAGTAGCTACTTTCGTACTAAAACAATGACGTGCGTAATTTGATTACCCCAGGATCATTTACTTTCGACTTTATTATGGGATCAATCGCAGTTGCTTCGCATTCTGCAAATGAGTGAGGGTATAGAATATTATTGATTGATTGTTCATCAGCATTTTTATCAAGCCACAAATCAATTTCTTCATCTTCTAATTTTAAAGGAGAGCGATGATGTTTTATATCTTTCATTAATTCAGATGCTGCAGTAGTAATGATTGCATAAGATTTAAAAATTTCACCACTTGCTTTATCAACCCATTCTTCCCAAATACCCGCTAAGACTAATGCTTCCTTATCTTTTCTTCTAATTAAATATGGATCATTTAATTTTTCTTTTTCAGAACCTTCAACAAAATAATCAACCGGTACTATACATCTTCTAGATTTTATAGCATTCTTAAATGATGGCATTTGAAAAATACCATTCTCTGCTTGATAATTAGAATCGTTCTCTGGGTTTAGTTTACCTTCAGCTCTTGCATTAAATAAATATAATTTCTTATCTGACCATGATGGTGTAAGTCCGAACGTCATCTCTTGATAATACTCTGGCTCTGCCGCCGTAATCACCAAAGCCTTCATTCCAATCCACAAATTATAATTAGGTTTAAAATTTATGCTTTCATGAATTATACGTTGCTCTAATGCTTTAGAAGCAATCTTAGATTTCTTGCGATTTTTAAATTTTAATTCAGTTTGAGCTTTTACAGAGCACATTAAAATCTATTTAAATGTTCTAAAGAAAGAGGTTTAGAAATAAATCCTTTAACGAAACTATAATCTTCTGATTTTCTAATGTCATTCGGATCTACTGAGCTTGATAACATAAACACATCAATCTTATTCGATCTTTCGCCTAATAGTTTAGAATACTCTTGTAAAAAAACAAAGCCATTCATGATTGGCATATTGATGTCTAATAAAATTAATTGTGGGTAATTGTTTTCATCAGAATTTGCAAAAAAATCAAGCGCTTCTTGAGCAAGGCTGAAGATTTGAATTTCATCTGCAATTTCTTCAGGGGTGGGTTCACGTCCAAATTCTTGAACGAGTTGTTTTTGAACTCGCATTAATTTATTGATCGTTTCGATCATGTGGACGGGGATACGAATGGTCCGTGCTTGATCGGCAATAC
>JBKCCA010000497.1:0-4893 GCA_046305595.1 bacterium | reverse complement strand
GTATGAGCATAATTAATTCTATTTTGAACTAATACTTTATCATTTGCATTTGCAATATTTTCCTCAAAAACTTTTCGCATGTATTCAGGTTCAAAATCTTCAAAGTAATAAGCATGTGTAGATCCGATTTCAGGCAAACATGTTCGGTTCGACAAAAATACTGGCTTGCCTAATGAGAATGCTTCTATAACTGGTATTCCGAAGCCTTCAGATAATGAAGGGAAAAGAAATGCTTTACAAGTTTTATAGTACCAAACCTTTTGATCTTCGCTAACATTACCAATAAAAATCAATCTATCCTCTACTCCTATTTTTTTTGCATTGGCGACTATTTCATTTTTATAATTTTCATTACCAGTACCAGAAATTATTAATTGATAATTATTATTCAATAACAATGCAGGTAAAACATGTAAATTTTTCTTCGGATGTATAGCGCCAATGGTAAATAAAAACTCTGATTGAGGTCTGTATGGTATTATACAATTTTCATTGTATGCATTTAAAGAATATCCATTGTAAACAACTGTAATAGGCTTATCAGTAACATTTAAATATTTCTGAACATCCGCTTTAATAAAATTGCTAATACAAACGATATGATCAGCACGATCAACTTTTTTTTGAACACGCTTTAATAAACTCGCTTTAGCTTTATCAGATTTTGTAGTGTATAAAAAATTTAAATCGTGTATAGTTAGCAAGCATTTAGTTTGTTCATTGCTAGGCTGAAAGTAGCTGCCCTGTTGAGTAATGTGCCAAACATCAGCATTGCTCTTGGGTGAGAATACTTTATGCCAAGCGTAATAATTTACGAAACGAGTATTAACACTTTTATCAATTAAAGTTTTTGCCCTCTCAGGTAAATATAATTCTAGCTCCTCATCTGAATTAATCTGCTTCAGCAATTCATTAGCCAAATGTAAATCAAATTGATACAATCCGTTATTCGGGTATTTCAGTCTCTCGAGGTCAATGAAGTATTTTGGCATAGTTAAAAGTACGAAATTTGCGACAATTCTAGTAACCTGTTACTAGTTACCAGTTACTAGAAAAAAGGTGGAAAAGAAAAAAGTTTTTAAAACAAAAAAGGTCCTCGAATTTCGAGGACCTCTTCTTTGTTCAAATGAAAATTAAAGTTTTCTTTTCACTTCTACATTCTCGTAAGCTTCAACAATGTCACCTACTTTAATGTCGTTAAAGTTTTGAATATTCAATCCGCATTCGTAACCAGTTGCAACTTCTTTCACATCATCTTTGAATCTCTTCAACGATGCTAATTCACCACTAAATATTACTACACCATCTCTCACAATTCTCACTTTACTATTTCTATTGATCTTACCATCAAGTACCATACAACCTGCGATTGTACCTACTTTAGTAATTTTGAATGTTTCACGAATTTCAACGTTAGCTATAATCTTCTCTTCGTATTGTGGAGCTAACATACCTTCCATTGCAGATTTCAATTCATTGATTGCATCGTAGATGATTGAATACATACGAATATCAATTTGCTCTTGTTCTGCTAATTTTCTAGCATTTTGTGAAGGTCTAACTTGGAAACCAATGATTATTGCATCTGAAGCCGAAGCTAACAATACATCTGATTCAGAAATTTGTCCGACAGATTTATGAATCACATTCACTTGAATTTCTTGAGTAGATAATTTCAATAATGAATCTGATAATGCCTCGATAGAACCATCAACGTCACCTTTGATAATTACATTTAACTCTTTGAAGTTACCGATAGCTAAACGTCTACCAATTTCATCAAGTGTAATATGTTTCTGTGTTCTGATACCTTGTTCTCTTAATAATTGCAAACGTTTGTTGGCGATCTCTCTTGCTTCAACTTCACTTTCTAATGAGTTGAACTTATCACCTGCTTGAGGTGCGCCGTTCATACCAAGAACTTGAATTGGAGTAGACGGACCAACCATTTCTACTTTTTGTCCGCGTTCATTAAATAACGCCTTCACTCTACCACTATAACATCCCGCTAAAATTGGGTCTCCAACTTTTAATTCTCCAGATTGAACAAGAACTGTAGTGATGATACCTCTTCCTTTATCTAATGCCGCTTCGATTACAGTACCAACTGCTTTCTTATTCGGATTTGCTTTAAGGTCTAGTAACTCTGCTTCTAATAAAACTTTCTCTAATAGAAGATCTACGTTTAATCCTGATTTAGCTGAAATCTCTTGACACTGATATTTACCACCCCACTCTTCAACTAATATATTCATAGCTGCTAATTGCTCACGAACTTTATCGGGATTAGCGCCTGGTTTATCAATTTTATTTAATGCGAAGATAATTGGTGAACCTGCTGCTTGTGCGTGGTTGATTGCTTCTTTTGTTTGAGGCATCACACTATCGTCGGCAGCGATTACAATGATTACAATATCTGTAACCTTTGCACCTCTAGCACGCATAGCGGTAAAAGCTTCGTGACCTGGTGTATCTAAGAATGTAATCTTTTTACCATTATCTAATTTCACTTCGTAAGCACCTATATGCTGAGTGATACCACCGGCTTCCCCTGCAATTACATTTGCTTTACGAACAAAGTCTAACAATGAAGTTTTACCGTGGTCAACGTGACCCATCACCGTAACAATTGGTGCGCGTGGTAATAAATCTTCTTCAGTATCTACTTCTTCAATATCTATTTCTTGTTCTTCAGTACCTACGAATTGTACTTCGTAACCAAATTCATCAGCAACTATTGTTAATGTTTCAGCATCTAAACGTTGGTTGATTGAAACGAACATTCCTAAACTCATACAAGTAGAAATGATTTTTGTAACTGGTACATCCATCATTTTTGCTAATTCATTTGCAGTAACGAATTCAGTTACTTTTAAAATTTTAGCTTGTAATTCTTGTTCTAATGCTGCTTCTTCTGCGTTAGCTGCAACTTCATCTCTCTTAGCTCTTCTAAGTTTTGCTCTTTGAGCAAACTTACCTGATTTACCTGCACCACTTAAACGTGCAAGTGTAGCCTTGATTTGATCTTGTATTTCTTTTTCAGTAGGCTCTTCTTTAGGTGTAGATGGTTTAAAGTTATTGCCTTTGTAATTACTGTTTCTGTTGCGATCATTGAAATTACGATTGCCACCACCTTGATTACCTCCGCCAGCACCTGGAGTCGACTGACCACCTTGTCCGCCCTGACCTTGTTGTGCACCTGGTGGGGTATTCGGATTTACTGGTTTGTTTTCTTTACGCTTACGCTTTCTCTTTGCTTGTTCGGCTGCGCTATTGCCAGACGAACTAGCTACTGGTACAGCCTTTTTCTTTGACTCAAATTGTGTTAAGTCAATGGTGCCGATAACACTCGGACCACTTAATTTTTGAGCTTTAGCTCTAACAACTTCATCTAATTTTTCAGGATCTACTACTTTTTCTTCAAGCACAGTTTTTGCAGGTTTCTCTTTAACTTCTTCGGGTACAGCTTTTACAGACTCGATTTTCTTCTCAGTTACTTCTGCATTTTTCTCTTTTGGCGCTTCAACTTTCTTCGCAGTAGTTTCAATATTTTTAGCAGGTTCAGCTTTTTTAGTTGATTCGATTTTATCTTCAACTTTTGCTACAGGCTTTTCAGCCTTCTTAGCAACTGGCTCTTCTTTTTTCTCCTCTTTTTTCGGAGCCTCTTTCTTTGGCTCTTCAACCTTAGCTTCTTTTTTCTTATCTGATTTGCCTTTTGGCGATAATGAATCTAAATCTATTTTACCTACAACTTTTATTGCTGATTCTTCTGGTTTTTTAGGCTCAGCCTTTTTCTCAACAACTTTTTCTTCTGACTTATTATCTCCAACTTTCTTCTCTTCAAATACCTCAGGTACCACAACTACATTCTTTATAAGAATTTCCTCTTCTGGCTCAGAGTCTGCAATAACCTTAGTAGTAGTTGCATTGCCTTCAGGCAATACTTCTTCTCTACGTAGTTTGCCTATCGTTATACTCTTAGCTTCTTCTTTGATAGATTTGTCTGATTCAAAATCTCTCAATAATACACTGTATTCACTATCAGTAAGCTTTGTATTCGGCTTATTATCGATAGTAAGACCATTCTTAGCTAAGTGTTCAACGATTGTATTAATACTTACGTTAAATTCCTTTGCGGCTTTTAATAAATTAATTTTTTTGTCTTCTGACATCTATTATTGTTTATACAAATATGCGTTTTTTTATTCTTATAGCTCTTATCTATATTGATTTTACAATAGTTGAGCTAATTTTATTCAAATTCTGACTTAAGAATATTGATTACATCTTTGATTGTTTCTTCTTCTAAATCTGTACGCTTAACTAAATCTTCTACAGATAAGTTTAACACACTTTTAGCAGTATCGCAACCTACTGACTTTAATTCGTCAATGATCCAACCTTCAATTTCATCTGAGAATTCATCTAAGTCAACATCCTCCTCATTACCATCTGACTCACGATAAACATCAATTTCGTAACCTGTTAATTTACCAGCTAACTTAATATTATATCCGCCTTTACCAATTGCTAATGACACTTGATCTGGCTTTAAAAATACCGAAGCACGTTTCGTATCATCATCTAATTTGATGCTAGAAATTTTTGCTGGCGATAATGCTCTTTGGATGTATAATGATAAATTGTTTGTGTAATTAATTACGTCAATGTTTTCGTTTTTCAACTCACGAACAATACCATGTATACGTGAACCTTTCATACCAACACATGCACCAACCGGGTCAATTCTGTCATCGTATGATTCTACTGCAACTTTTGCTCTCTCACCTGGCTCTCTAACTATATTTTTTATAGTAATTAATCCGTCAAATACCTCTGGCACTTCTTGCTCAAATAATCTCTCTAAGAATGAAGGAGCAGTTCTTGAAATAA
>JBKCCA010000496.1:0-6802 GCA_046305595.1 bacterium | reverse complement strand
CTTGTATGGGAGCATTAATTGCATTTCGTTCTGCGAAACCTCTAACAGTTGCATTTGCTGAATTAATATCACGCAAATATCTTCTACGTTTCATAATAGTTTCTACATATCCGTTTTCTCTGGCAAACTCTATCGTGTCAGACATGTATTTTTTAATACCAGGATATTGGTTAAAATAATTTTCTATTATTTCTTGTGCTTCTTTTCTTGGTATACCTAAATTCTGCGATAAACCAAATGCCGATTGCCCGTAGATGATACCGAAGTTTACTGCTTTTGCATTTCTTCTATGTGTACTTGTTACTTCATCTAAATGCAATCCATATACTTTAGCTGCTGTAGCTGTATGAATATCAATTCCATTTTTAAATGCTTCAAGCATATTTTTTTCATCCGCTATCTCTGCAATGATTCTCAATTCAATTTGTGAGTAATCGGCTGATAAAATAACATGCTCATCATCTTTAGGTATAAAAGCTTTTCTAACTTCTCTGCCCCTTTCAGTTTTGATAGGTATGTTTTGTAAATTCGGATTGTTAGAACTTAATCTACCAGTTGACGCTACCGCTTGATTATATGAGGTATGTACTCTACCCGTTTTATGATTAATCATTTCTGGCAAAGCATCAACGTATGTTGATTTCAATTTTTGTAATGATCTGAAGTCAAGAATAAATTGAACAATCGGACTTTTATGTGAAAGTGCAGTTAGAACATCTTCACCCGTTTGATATTGTCCAGTTTTAGTTTTTTTAGCTTTGGGGTCTAATTGTAATTTATCAAATAATACCTCGCCTAATTGTTTTGGAGAAGCAATATTAAATTTAACACCGGCTAATTCATAAATTTTTTCTTCGAGATTTTTTATATCTAATTCTAAATCTTTTGAGAATACCTGCAATGTAGGTTGGTCAATTTTAACTCCAGTTCTCTCCATATCTGCTAACACATAAACTAGAGGAGTTTCAACTTCTTCAAATAGTTTACGACCCTCATTCTCATCTAGCAATTGATCTAATACAGTTTTTAATTGCAGTGTAACATCAGCATCTTCAGCTGCATAATCTACCACTCTTTCTACCTCTACATCTCTCATATTACCTTGGTTCTTGCCTTTAGCACCAATCAAAGTGGTAATAGAAATTGGAGAATAATTTAGATATGCGTTTGCCATGATATCCATATTGTTCCTTGCATCTGCATCAACAATATATTGCGCCAACATGGTATCAAATAATTTCCCTTTCACATTTATGCTATACCACCATAAGACCAAAATATCATACTTAATATTTTGTCCGACTTTCTCGATTTTCTCATTCTCTAATACATCTTTAAAAAACGATAAAATATAAATAGCCTTTTCTCTATCATCGGGTACTGGTATATAATATGCTTCAGATTTTTTAAACGAAAATGAAAGTCCGACAAGCTCAGCATTATTCGCATCTGTTGAAGTTGTCTCTGTATCAAAACATATAGAACTTAATTGCGATAGTTGTTGAGCTAAATTTTTATATCCATTCTCATCATTAATTAACTGATAGTTATGTTCTACTTCATTTATTGTTAAATAAATTCTAGGAGACTCATCATCTGAATCATCTGGCAATGCCTCTCTTTTCGATGGTAGCATTTGTCCGAAGAGATCCATTTGTGCCGTTACTTTCTGCGATGCTTCAGCAATTGTAAATTGTTCACCAAAAACTCTTTTTCCTAAAGTTCTGAATTCTAGTTCTGCAAATAATGGTTCCAGCAATTCTTTACTAGGCTCTATTAATTTAAATTCTTCAGCATCAAAATCTACAGGAGCGTCTAATAAAATAGTAGCTAACCTTTTTGAAAGTAAGCCTTGCTCAGCAAAATTTTCAACGTTTTCTTTTTGTTTACCTTTTAATTCATGACTATTGGCAATTATGTTTTCCATACTGCCGTATCGCTTAATTAAATCTTTTGCAGTTTTTTCACCTATACCGGGTATGCCAGGTATGTTATCAACTGCATCACCCCATAATCCTAAAATATCTATTACTTGATCTATTCTTTCAATTTCCCATTTTTCTAGAACTTCCTTTACACCTAATTTTTCTGCCTCGTTACCCATTCGAGCAGGCTTATAAATAAAAATATTCTCGGAAACTAATTGTGCGAAGTCTTTATCAGGCGTCATACAATACACTTGAAATCCTTCTTTCTCAGCTTTCTTTGCTAATGTGCCTATGATATCATCTGCTTCAAATCCGTCGCTAGTTATAACAGGTATATTAAAACCTTCAATTAATTTGAACACATATGGCAATGCTGCTGATAAATCTTCTGGCATTGCCTCTCTATTTGCTTTGTATTCTGTAAACTCTACATGTCTATCAGTAGGTGCTTGTGTATCAAATACAACTGCTATATGACTAGGGCTCTCTTTCTTTAAAACTTCTAATAAGGTGTTTGCAAATCCGAATACCGCAGAAGTATTTAATCCCGCTGTAGTAAACCTCGGTGATTTGCTTAATGCAAAATGAGCTCTGTAAATCAGGGCCATTCCGTCTAGTAAAAATAATTTATTACTCATTGATATGCTTTGTTCAAAGATATAAATATAAGCTTTGACGATTGAATAAATAAAAGATAATGATGATATTTAAAGAAATAAAAATCAAATAAGCATGGGAAAGCTAATAGAAGAGTTTAATTCATACAGAACTAAAATGAACGAACGCATTTTAGAAGAGAAAAACCTTAACATCAATAGATTTTTTAGTTTAGACACTACCTCATATGCAGCAGGCGCTCTCGATGTAAAAACAAAAGAAATGTTAGGCTTAGTAGCTTCAATGGTATTGCGTTGTGATGATTGCATTAAATATCATTTAGGCAAATGCAAAGATGAAGGAGTGAGTAATGCTGAAATGTGGGAGATATTTATGATTGCCAATTTAGTAGGCGGTTCAATTGTAATCCCTCATTTTAGAAGAGCCGTAGAATATTGGGATGAATTAAACGCAGAATAATATGCAAAAAAATAGATGCGGATGGTGCGTAGGGAATGAGCTGTACGAAAAATACCACGATGAAGAATGGGGTGTAACTACACATGATGATAAAGTGTTATTTGAGTTTGTGGTGTTAGAGAGTGCGCAAGCCGGACTTAGCTGGATTACAGTATTGAAAAAGCGTGAGGCATATAAAAAAGCGTTCGCCAATTTCGATGTAAAAAAAGTAGCTAAGTTTGATGATGCAAAAGTTGTAGAACTAATGCTAAATGAAGGTATCATCCGCAATAGATTAAAAATTAAATCTACAATTACGAACGCTCAAATATTCATAGCAATACAAAAAGAATTTGGCAGCTTCAATGATTATTTATATAGCTATATGCCTAACAAAAAGCCTATAATAAATCATTTTAAAACACTATCAGAATTGCCTGCAAGAAATGAAATTTCAGATGCCATTTCAAAAGATTTAAAGAAACGCGGGTTTAAATTTTTCGGTTCAACGATTTGCTACGCACACATGCAAGCAACAGGTATGGTGAATGATCATTTATTGACTTGCTTTAAAAGAAAAAAATAGTTCTTTAAAGTTTACGACTTTATCATCATTGACTTCAATACCTTCTGATTTCAATAGCTCCTCCATTAAAGTCGCACTTGCAAAATGATGTTTACCGGTTAGCATACCATTTCTATTTACCACTCTGTGAGCAGGCACAGGTATTACTTGTGAATGTGATGCATTCATCGCCCAACCGACCATTCTCGAAGAGCCTTTCATGCCAATAGCTTCAGCAATTTCACCATATGAACTCACTCTGCCGTATGGTATTTCCCTAACCATTTCATACACTTTTTCGAAGAAAGATTCGTCGGCTTTCATTACAATTGAAATTGAATGTAATTAATATTTTTACCTACTGCTCTGTATTTTTTTTCATAAGTTGTTTGAATCGATAATACTTCATCGAGCCAATTTTCTTTGTATAAATCGTTCGTATGTTTGATAACTTTGTTGCCTCGATCTGCTAATCTCTCTAAAGTATATTCATACAATCCGTCATTATCAGTTTTTAAATGAACGATACCATCTGCCTTTAATATCTGCTTATAATTATCTAAAAATCGATCATGTGTTAAACGCTTTTTCTCTCTAGAAATTTGCGGTTGTGGATCAGGGAAAGTAATCCATATTTCATCTACCTCATTAGCATCAAAGTAGTTATTAATTAATTCAATTTCTACTCGTAAGTATGCCATGTTATTAATATTCTCTTCAATACCCGTTTTTGCACCTCTCCATATTCTTGCCCCCTTGATATCAACACCAATAAAATTTTTATCCGTAAAAGTCTTTGCTAGATTTACTGTATATTCACCTCTACCACATCCTAATTCAAGTACCAAAGCATTTTGATTCTTGAAAAAAGACGTGTTCCATTTGCCTTTATTGACATCCGTTAACTGAAATACATTACTGAATGTCTCTAATTCAGCAAATCTTTTTAATTTATCTTTACCCACATTGTTAAATTTGATGCAAAGATTAAAAATTTTATCTTGTTTTCTATGACACAGCAAATCTTAATAACCATAAGTGCATTAATAATTATATCGTACTTGTTCGATATATTGGCGAAATGGGTTAAAATTCCATCAGTTATTTTATTGCTTAGTAGCGGTGTTGTCATTAAAATCTTTTGGGATGCATTAGGTCTGCCGGCTTACGAGGTTAAGCCATTGTTAGAGTTGTTTGGTACCGTCGGACTTATCTTAATAGTTTTAGAAGGTTCATTAGATTTAGAACTAAGTAAATCAAAACTTCCACTTATTAAAAGTAGTTTGATTTCGGCTACTAGCTTTTTGCTCTTGGCTTCATTTGCAATCGCTTTTATTCTTCAATATTACTTCGGATGTACATGGAAAATAGCCTGGATCAACGCGATACCACTTGCTGTTATAAGCAGTGCTGTAGCTATACCTTCTGCAGCAAACTTCGAGCGCAAGTCTAGAGAATTTATAGTTTATGAATCATCATTCTCAGATATCGTAGGTATTATGGTCTTCAACTTTGCTTTGATGGATAATGC
Organism: bacterium; assembly: GCA_046305595.1. GTDB lineage: Bacteria > Bacteroidota > Bacteroidia > Sphingobacteriales > Sphingobacteriaceae > JAEYZM01. The sequence continues at coordinate 1,722 of JBKCCA010000496.1, read as the reverse complement.
AGGTAGCGTAGGTTCATTTTTCAAATTTGGCTTTGACACTCTCTTAATAGTTGTAATATCTATACTTAGTTCAATTCTATTATTTGTGTTCCTTCACTATGTAAAATTGCATTTGAAATTCATCTTCACCTTTGCCGTATTGTTTTTATTATATGCTTTAGTAAAGGGTTTGCATTTACCATCATTGTTATTAATAATGTTCTTCGGACTTCTATTGAATAATTATAAATTATTGAATTTTGAGTGGATACAGAAATGGCTAAAAGAAGACAAGTTTGATAAAGAGCTTGATTTGCTGAAAAGTATTACCGCAGAATCAGCCTTTTTAATTAGAACATTTTTCTTTCTATTATTCGGCTTTTCGCTGATTTTAAGCCAATTAAATGATATTAATTTATGGCTAATTACCCTCGAATTAACAGTTGTATTATTCATTATAAGGTGGATTGTATTACGATTAACTGATAAAAAACTTGTTTTCCCAGCTTTATTTATAGGTCCGAAAGGCTTAATTACTGTATTATTATTTTATAGTATTCCGACTGAGAAACGTATTTTTGGCTTTGAAGAGCCTTCGATATTTATGATTATTATCGTAACATGTTTATTAATGATGGGCGGAACAGTATTTAGTAAAAAAGCAGAAATTAAGTAATGCAAAAAGATTCAAAAATTTATGTGGCTGGACATAGAGGTATGGTAGGTTCAGCAATAGTTAGAAGATTAGAAAAAGAGGGCTTTCATAATATTATTACTCGCACATCTAAAGAATTAGATTTACGAAATCAATTAGCGGTATCAGAATTTTTTGCGAATGAAAAACCAGAATATGTTTTTTTAGCTGCAGCAAAAGTTGGCGGTATAGTTGCTAACAATACCTATAGAGCAGAGTTTTTATATGATAATTTACAATTGCAAAACAATGTAATTCATTATTCATATGTCAACGGTGTAAAAAAATTAATGTTCTTAGGTTCATCTTGTATTTATCCGAAACTTGCAGAGCAACCTCTTAAAGAAGATTATTTATTGACGGGTGTATTAGAACCCACAAATGAACCCTATGCAATTGCAAAAATTGCGGGCATAAAAATGTGTGAATCATATCGTGCACAATACGGATGTAATTTCATATCAGTAATGCCTACTAATTTGTACGGCTACAATGACAACTACCATCCGCAGAATTCACATGTATTACCTGCATTAATTAGAAAATTTCATGAAGCAAAAGTTGAAGGAAAATCAGAAGTTGAAATTTGGGGTACTGGTTCACCTTTGAGAGAATTTTTATTTTCAGATGACTTAGCAGATGCTTGTTTTTTCTTAATGCAAAATTACGATGAGCAGCAATTCATCAACATCGGAGTTGGGCATGATATCAGTATTAAAGATTTAGCATTATTAGTTAAACGTATAGTCGGTTTTGAAGGCGAACTATCTTTCAATACAGCTAAGCCTGATGGAACGCCTAGAAAATTAATGGATGTAAGTAAATTACATTCTCTAGGCTGGAAACATAAGATTGAATTAGCAGAGGGTATTCAAATGGCCTATGAAGATTTTCTAAAAAGTGAGATATAAAAAACAAAGGCCTTAAATGTTTAAGGCCTTTGTTTTTTATTTACCAGGAAATACTGCTTTGCGTTTTTCTACAAATGCAGTAGTGCCTTCTTTAAAATCTTCAGTGCCGAAGCATTTTCCGAACTCATCGATTTCAAC
>JBKCCA010000495.1:0-1047 GCA_046305595.1 bacterium | reverse complement strand
CTATTTTAGTGAAAGTAAATCAAATAGGTTCATTAACTGAAACTATTGATGCCGTGAATATGGCACATAGAAATTCATATACTTCAGTAATGAGTCATCGTTCAGGCGAAACTGAAGATTATACAATTGCAGACTTAGCGGTTGCATTGAACTGCGGACAAATTAAAACAGGTTCAGCATCACGTTCAGACAGAATTGCAAAATACAATCAATTATTGCGCATCGAAGAAGAGTTAGGATCGAATGCACATTATATTGGTAAGAGTTTTAAATACATTAAATAGATAGTACAATGTATTAAGTACAAAGTATTAAGAATGAAAAGCTTAATGTCTTTGTACTTAATACTTAATACATAATACTTTTTTTATGGTTCAAAGAATACAAACCCTCTACCTCTTCATAGCATCAACAGCATTAGCTTTAATGTTTTTCTTGCCGATCTATAATTTTGTCGAAAGACAGGGTGATGGTATTGAGAAGGATGTTAAAATCACTATTCAAGGTCGTTTCGAAAAAGAAATGAGTACAGGCGAATATGTAATTGCTAAACCTAATTGGGCTAGAAGTTTAATGACAATGATTATTGGTATGGGTTTGTTTGTAAACATATTTCAATACACTAATCGTAAACGTCAGATATTAATTTCAAGATTATTAATCATCGCAAATTTCGCTTTAATAGGCATTATGTTGTACGATGCATTTGGCATAGTCAATGCTGAAGGTGTAAGTCAAATCATAGCTGGCTACGCAGTATTTATGCCAACGATATCGGTAATCTTAACCGCCTTGGCAGCAAGAGCAATTAAGAAAGACGAAGACTTGGTTAGATCAGCAGACCGCCTAAGGTAATTTTTTTACCCATACTGGTGGCACGACTTAAGTCGTGCCACCAGTAATACCTAATCTAGCAGGATTATAAATAAACCTTCACATATCATCCTGCATTTAATAAGCTTTTTTCTAATTAAATTGCAGATCATATAATTTCTTATATGCGCCGTTGTGTTTGAGTAATTCTTGGTGTGTGCCTTGCTCTACAAT
>JBKCCA010000494.1:0-2403 GCA_046305595.1 bacterium | reverse complement strand
GGCCCCGGGTCATATACTGGACTAAGAATTGGAGTTTCGACGGCTAAAGGAATTTGTTATGCTTTAAATATACCCTTGATAGCTATAGATACATTGAAATCATTAACAAGAGCAGCAATTGATATTCAAAATGATGTAGAAGGTATTTACATACCAATGATTGATGCTCGAAGAATGGAAGTTTATACAAAAGTATTCGATCATCAATTAAAAGAATTGCAAGAAACAAAGGCATTGATATTAGATGAGAATTCTTTTACCAGTCTTCTAAAAGATTTTAAAAAGATTTTTATTTATGGGGATGGTGCAGAAAAAACAAAATCGATTTTATCATCAGCTTCAGTAAGTTATTTAGATTTATTATACCCCTCTTCAAAAGATATGCTAGTCGATGCATATGAATCATTCAAAAACAATCAGTTTGAAGACACTGCTTATTTCGAACCGTATTATTTAAAAGAGTTTTATTTTAAGAAATAAAAAAAGCTTAACTCTTTTTAGGGAGTTAAGCTTTTCTTTATTGCTTATTTAGATTACTCTAGAATCGTAAACTGTACTCTTCTATTTTGTGCTCTACCTTCAGCAGTTTTATTATCAGCAACTGGCTTAGTAGGTCCGTAACCTTTAGCAGTTATACGTGACGCTTCAATACCTTTGCTTACAATATATTTCTTAACAGCATCTGATCTAGTCTGCGATAACTTCATGTTAGCAGCAGCTTTACCTACGTTATCAGTATGACCTTCGATCAATAATTTGAAAGATGGTTTCTTCACTAATAATGCAGATAATAAATCTAATGATTCATATGACGCAGCAGAGATAACAGATTTACCTGTTTCAAATGTTAAGTTGCTAAATACCTTGTTAATTACTTCTTGTTCTTCAACAGAAAGTTCTACTTTTTGAGGTACACCTGGGCAGCCTGAGCTATCAGCAGGACCTTTAACATTAGGGCATTTATCATCTTTATCTAATACACCGTCACCGTCAGTATCTGGCCATGGGCAACCTTTGTTATCAGCTGGTCCGGCTACATCTATACACGCATCTGTATCATCATAAACACCGTCACCATCTGTATCAGGGCAACCGTTGTTGATTGCTAGACCGATTGCATTCGGACATTTATCATCTTTATCAGGGATAGAGTCATTATCAGCATCTGGCCATGGGCAACCTTTGTTGTCAACAGGTCCAGCGATGTCAATACATGAATCATCTTTATCTAACACACTATCTTTATCAGTATCAGGCCAAGGGCAACCTTTGTTTTCGATCGGACCAGCAGAATAAGGACAGTCATCGATAACATCCATTACACCGTCAGCATCAGCATCACCAGGTAATGTTGGAGCCATAGGCTTCTTCTTAGGACATCTACCAAAAGCAAATGACACACCGAAGTTAACATCAGCACCTAAACCTAAAGTAGGTTTTCTTGTAGGCTCTGCCATTTGTTGAGTGATTTGGAAAGTATTTAAAACCTTTTCAGATCCAATATAGAAATCCATACCACCACCTTTAGCACGATATAAGAACTGCGCACCTACTGATGCAAATCCGCTTGTATTATAAGCACCTAAGAAAATGAAATTAAATCTTTTAATTAATCGAATATTGTTGATTAAAACTAAGTCCATATTCGATTGGTATAATGGTTTCGAAACAATTGCTGTTTGGTGGAACCAATTTGCCCAACGATAATTTAATGAGAACTCTACTCTGCTTAATAAAGGTGAAGTATATTTACCCTTAGTACTATCGGTAGAGAAGTCAGTTAAATTATTTAATACTGAATCTTGTGCAGCAGAATCTAATGCATTAACACCAGTGAATGTAATTGTTTTACCTAATTTATATTGTCTAGAGTTTTCGTTCCAAGTGATGGCACCTAAATCTAAAACAGATAAACCTAAGGTCATTTTACGTGTTAAATCATATTGTAAACCTCCAGAGAATGCAAAACCATTATTCTTCAAAATATTAGAAGCAATATCATTGTCTGGGTCAACAGATAACTTAGATTCACCACCTAAAGTGATCTTTACAGTGTCACCATTTGTTGATGTATAAAATTTAGAATCTTGAATGTCTAATGTAGTATTTGCTATACCAATGATATAACCTACTTTAAAACCTCCAGATAATTTACCGTAAATCTGTCTTCTAAATCCGACACCACTCTCTAGGTAAAAATTCCCAAATCCGCCGATATCTAAAAAGCCGTCAATACTTTCACCTCTGAATGGGTAGTTACCTTTTGTAATAAAGTTGAAGATACCATTGTTGATATTGAAGCCAGCTTCAGATTTTAACTGAGAGTAGAATGATAATTCAGCTTCACGTTTTCTACTTAAACGAATCTTCATCATGAAGATATTATAGTTCATTCTAATGTTG
>JBKCCA010000493.1:0-2347 GCA_046305595.1 bacterium | reverse complement strand
CTTATGTCATTTTCGTCGAAAACTAATTTCGACCCGAGCTCTGGGAAGCGGTTGTAGTCATCGTTGAAGCGGTTGTAGTCGTCGCGGAAGCGTAGTAGCTTTGCGTCGGAAGCTGTTGTAGTCGTCGTGGAAGCGCAGTAGGCGTAATATCAGAAGGCGTAGTATCAGAAGGCGACGCAGTAGGCGTAGTCGGCTTATGGCGTTTGTACAGATTCTTGATTTTCACATCCTTACAAACTTCGGATGCAAATGTTATGAATTCTTCGGAAGCTAGCTGCGGTAAGATCGCTTTTTCTCCCCAAAAGTCCTTCCAAAAGGCCATATTAACGGATTCCACTCCTCTTTGGGAAATCCAAGAAATGAGCACCTCCACAATATAAATGCCCTCGCGGGGCCCTCGCGGGGCGCTGTGTCTTTTACGTTATTTTTATTATGTACATACGACATACGACATACGACATACGACTTAAGACTTAAGACCTACGACTCAACCCCCCCCAACAACTTTGCTATACGCTCTGCCTTGTCATCTTCTGTTTTAGAATCATATATATTTTGAATGATCGCTTTTTGTTCAAATTGAGACATTGATTTAAACTTTACTAATAAAGCTGGGTCTTCAGTAGCAAAGCATTCTAATAGTTCATCAGTTAATTCAGTAGGAGTTTCATCAATATAAACCCTTACTCTTACCATATCACCTTGCTCTTTCTTTATTTGTTTTCTGATTGATGATTTTAAAGGCAAAAAATAATTTCCCTCCTCCCATCGGCATTAATTTATATTGCTTTATTTCATAATCGTCAACGAAGCCAGTGATTCGAACCCAACCGAACGGACTGTTTTTACTTGCTGATATTTGCGGAATCGATATGTATGTCCAGCCACCTTTACCCGGAAACTTCTCTACTAAAAATTCTTCATCAACAAGATAATTCATTTTGAAAAACTAAAACAAATAACTAACTCCGAATATAAAATCTAATCCAGAACCATCAGAATTTATTAGCCTAGTGTCTATAGGATAGTAAGACCCACTAGTCGAATTGAATTTATATTTTACGCTATAATAATTCAAGCCCATATTGACTGAAAAATTTTTCCTTGATAAAAAATCAATCATAAAAAAACTTTGTACACCTAAACTATTATCATATTCCCATGTAGCTTTTCGTCCAGATGAAACTTTAGAAAGATCAATCACCATCTTATTATCAAAATAATAACTAGGTCCGACACCTAATCTTAGTTTTGTAGTATTAAATCTTCCGAAAGATTTTACAAGAGAAGGATAAAAACTTATGAATTTTCTAGAGAAATCTGCCTTTGCATCTCTTAATACTGGACTTAAAGAAGAAATTTGAAATCCGATATCTCCACCAACTTCAAACCATTTTTCTATTTCTTTTGCAGCACTTATTTTCATACCAACACCACCCCCTGAACTTATACTCGACACTTCACCATTCGAAGCAACAAAAAGATTAACATTTGAGAAACCTATACCCGAGCTAACTACAAAGCTTACTCTATACTTATGAAATGTACTTGGAATTGGTTGATCTAAATTAAATAACTTATAATTAGCAATACTTTGCTCTGTAAAATACAGGTCTCTAGGTGATAATATTGGATAATAGCTTAGTATATTTTTAACTATTGAAACTTCAAAGGCATAAACAGAATCAGCCTTTGCAATGAATGTATGTGATTGCCTCTTATTGTTAGTCAGGTTAATTACATATGTTGCATCAGCTGGTACAATTAACTCTTTATAAGATGCATTTTGAACTTTTTCAAATAATTTATTATTGAGGTTTACAGTAATATTTACACCTTTTGCATAATAATTATCATTTCTAAATACAATTATCTTTGATGTTTTATTCTCTTGTGAATACAAAGAAGAACATATCAAGAATAGAAATATACTAATCTTTAGTTTTTTCATTTATTTAATAGTCTATAAGTTAAATTCACTCTTAATTCACTGACCTTTTTAGTTTTGGGTAATGAGTGTAACCAAAATCTTTGTATTTGTCCTTTCATTAAAAGAAGTGAACCTGGTGCTAATTCAATTCTAATTTTTGTTTTGTTTACTTTATGCTTAAAGTCTATATGTCTTCTAGCTCCCAAGCTAATGGAAGCAATACAAGAATCCATTACTATTTCTTTTTCGTTATCACTGTGCCACGACATTCCTTCAGAACCTGAGTGATATAAATTCAATAAACACGAATTGAAATTCGTATTGTCATATTTTTTAATTTCAGCTTTAAGTTCTATTAATTCTTTAGTAAAGTCTTTACTCACTTTAAGTTTGCCAGAGTATGTGTATGTTCTATTG
>JBKCCA010000492.1:0-10139 GCA_046305595.1 bacterium | reverse complement strand
ATATTATATGATCAAGTATACTGGACATTAACTTTCGGTGAGCATAAACATTTCGATCCTATTAACCTTAGACCCGAATTAAGAGACTACACTATTTATATCGATGGTATATCAAAATCACTAGCTGCAACAGGCGTACGTGTGGGTTGGGCCTTCGGACCATTAAAATTAATTGATAAAATGAAAGCAATTCTTTGTCACGTGGGTGCTTGGTCTCCTAAAGCTGAACAAATTGCTACAGCTAAATACTTAAAACAAAATGAAGCTATTGAAGAATTCATGGTTCCATTTAAAAATAAAATCAAAAATAGTTTAGACACACTTCATGAAGGTTTTCAAAAATTAAAATCAGAAAACTATCCGCTCGATTCTATTGAACCAATGGGTGCTATTTATTTAACTGTTAAAGTTGCAATAAAAGGTAAACATACACCTGATGGTAAAGCTATTGAATCTAGTATGGATGTTACTTCTTACATACTTAATGCTGCACAATTAGCGATGGTGCCTTTCACAGCTTTCGGTGCATCTGCTAATTCAGATTGGTATAGACTTTCAGTTGGTGCTGCTGATAAAGAAACTATTCTTGCATCATTTGATAGATTGAAAAAAGCAATTGATGAATTAAAATAGTACGAAGTATTATGTACTATGTATTATGTACAAAGAAAACTATCTTTGACATACATTGTACTTAATACTTTGTACTTAATACATAATTCAACTCAATGTCAAAAACTCTATACCTAATCCCCGTTCCACTAGATGAAGAAAGCTCTATCGAAGCTAACATACCCAACGAGGCTATCAATATTGTTCGTGAACTAAAACACTTCATTGTAGAAAACGAAAAAACAGCTAGAGCTTTTTTGAAGAAATATGGCATTCTTACACCTCAAAAAGATTTACAAATTATGGTGTATGATAAAAGAGATAAACTTTCTATATCGCACTATTTTAAATTTTTTAAGGAGACAGATCAGGTCGGACTAATGTCTGAAGCCGGATGTCCGGGTGTAGCCGACCCCGGTGCTGAGATTGTTGCCGAAGCTCATAAAAAAAACTATAACGTTATTCCTTTTATAGGCCCCTCATCAATTTTATTAGCTTTAATGGCTTCGGGTTTCAACGGACAACAATTTTGTTTTCATGGTTACATACCTATCGACAAAGCTGATCGTATTAAAAGATTAAAAGATTTAGAAGCTCAATCGTTTCGATTCCGCCAAACTCAAATTTTTATAGAAACTCCATTTAGAAATAATCATCTCTTTGATGACATTATTAAAAATTGCAAACTTAGTACTCAACTATGTGTTGCAGCTAACATCAATGCTAAAGATCAATTAATAAAGACAAGAAGTGTTTCCGATTGGAAAGATCATAAACCAGAGTTACATAAAATACCAGTAGTATTTATTTTGTATGCAACATCCTGATAAATTATAAACTGTAATTATCTACTGATATAATTTTGTTGTTCACTTTAATTAAAAAGCTTGCATCAAAATTGCTAATTATTATGCTTTTTAAATCAGTATTTTTTGAATCTACGACTATCTCTATTTTTTTACTTTCTACTTGAATAGAAAAGCTTTTCTTTAGTCGTATATAATCAATTGTATTGTTAGTTAAGTCAGTTGGCTTAAACTCTGTTTTCTTCAACAGATTCATATTTGAATCATACTCTTTCAAATACAAACGAGGTAAATGCTCTTTATTACTTGCCTTTATTAAATAATTACAATAAATGCTCGTGTCAATATTATTAGTATTTGTATAAATGATTTGATTTGCATCATTAATAGTTAATGCTTTCTGATAATTTACAAAACGATTATCTATTGTAGTTTTACCTTCTTTATAAATCACAAATTCATTACCTGATACTTTATAATTTGAAGGTTTTAAATCTTGTGCATTCAATTCAAAAAAGTGTAAGCGCTCATTTGAAAATAAATATTTTGATTTCTTCTCAATATAATAATAATGAGTATCTTCTTTGTCTTTAATAACTAACAATTTTTGGTTGCCTAATAATTTTAATATCTCTCTTTTATTTACCAATGAATCTGAAAATAATTGTGCTGATATTAATGTTTGATTAAATGAAGTTCTTGATAACATTATTGAATTGATTGGCAATCCGGTCGACGCTGAAATAGCCATTGATTCAAATGAAGTCACATCATTTAACTCAGATGCAATAACTTCTGAACCTATAAAGTAACCAGGCAATGGTACAATCGATTGAAAGCTATCTACGGCATATCCGTATTTATTTAATGAATCAATTATTCGAAAATCTTTATATGAATCAATTTTTTTATTAGCTATTATCTGAATGTTTCTGTTATTATTTACATATGCTTCAAACATCCACATTAACATTAAAAAAGATAGAAGTACATACGCATATTTCTTCTTCGATTGTATAGTCCATTTTCTAAAAATTAAATAAAAATAGAACGCCGAATAAATGCTGAACACATAGTAAAACACCCAAGCAAAACGACCTAATGCTCTAAACTGCTTTATTGCTGGCACTATATCTAACACAAACTCAAAGCCAATTCTAAATGGCATTGCCATTGCAAATAATAATAACAAAAAAGCTGTTAACAATGATGTTCTTAATGCATCTGGAAGTATAGGCTTTAGTATAAATTTCAGATTTTTCTTCTTTAAATATTTTACAGCTTTAATAGTAATTAATACTAAAGTTATTGCACCTACTGTACCAACATAATTTCTCGATTCAATATTAGTTTCTCTTACCTTCACTAACATATTCCAGAAATCTAATAATGGCGAGTACACCGGTAAAAACAAACCCTCAAATGTTGCTACATAGTTTAAAATTCCCCAAGGGTTGGTAGGCCTGTCTGTAATTTGATCTATACTACTAATTGTTAATTGTACTACAACTATTGGTAGAATAGAAAACAAAAAATGTAGAATGCTTAGCCTAATATTAATTGACTTGCTATATATAAAATCTACGAAACCATACACCAACATAAATATTGAACCTATTAATAAATAATACGGATGTATGAAAGCAAATAAAAGTAATGCTATATCAATAACGATATAATATTTCATCTTATAGTTCTGCTCTTTTAGTTTTATTAATAAATACCAAAGCATTGGTACAAAGAAAGAATACGATAAGCCGTAGTGACCCGTAAACCTTTCAACCTGAGGCGAGAGATATGAAATTATTATTGATATAAGAATCGAATATAAAATTGGTAATCCAATTCTCCTTGCTATTTTAAATAGAAAATAAGATGATAGTACAATTGATAACATCATCATCAAATTAAATATGCCAATTACATTGTTCTTAATTGAGGGTATATAATTCGATAAGTACTTTAATAATATGGAGACTACAGGTTGATTATCGGTATATACAATTAACTCTGTAAATGGGTAGTTTAATCCTTTGGTTTGTAATAATGTTTTATCGTGATTAATATAATAATCTGCTGTATAATAGTTTTTAATACCATCACCCATTGAATTAAATATATATGTATTCGGATGAAATAATATGTCATTATACAATACCATCAAGATTAAGAATGATATTAATATAACTATGAATGAATATTTTTTATCTGATTTCATCTAAATAAAAATACTCTAAGAAAATTTAAACTTTCTGATAAGATTATTCTAAGATTTAAAGTGCTAAACTCTACACCTTCTCTTAGCTCAACAATACTTGAATTTATTTTAATGTTTTTATTTTTACTTGATAAATACACAAATTCTAAATCAAATAAGTATCGTTCAATTGCTGTTGAAAGAAATACTTCTTTCCCTTTTTTATTAAAACCTTTTAATCCGCATTGTGTATCTGTTGTATAAATACCCAAACTCTTCTTTATAAAATATTTTAAAATTTTAGATATGATTATTCTCGTTTTAGGCACTTTCTTATAATACTCTGCAGAACGTACACCTACTACTACATCATTACCATTTAACAACTCCGAATAAACATCATTTAAGCTTTTTATTATATAAGGGAAATCTATATCAGTATATATTATATGTTCTGCATTTGAGAGTTTTACACCTTCACGTAATGCATGTCCTTTGCCACGATTGATATCATATGTAACATACATGAAATTGGATACATTCTTTTCAATGTAATCAACCTCTTCTGAATTTATAACTGACTTTGAACCATCATTAACAATAATTAATCTTAAGTCTACATCATCATGTAATTTGAGAAATGACTGAATTGAATTCACAACTCTCTCATGCCAATTAGCAATCGGATTATAGCAGGGTAGAATTATGTCTAATGATTTTCTCAAAATTTTATAATTATATCATGGCAAAATACAAAATTGTTAAATAATATCTATACAAGTAATTTCATTAATTATCTTTACTTAAAATTGATTTATGTCAACTCCTCTTGCAGAACGTTTACGTCCGAATACACTCGACGATTACATCGGACAAGACCATATTGTTGGTAAAAATGCGGTTTTACGTAAAGCAATTGAATCGGGCATAATCCCTTCAATGATCTTTTGGGGTCCGCCTGGTGTTGGCAAAACAACTTTAGCTAATATTATTTCGAATCAACTCAATCGACCATTTTTTTCTTTAAGTGCTATTAATTCTGGCGTTAAAGATATTAGAGAAGTAATAGAGAAAGCTAAGTCTCATTCTTTCTTTGGTTCTCAAAATCCGATTTTATTCATTGACGAAATTCATCGTTTTTCTAAATCACAACAAGACTCTTTACTTGGTGCAGTAGAAAAAGGTATAGTTACTTTAATTGGTGCTACTACTGAAAATCCGTCATTTGAAGTGATATCAGCTTTACTTTCTCGCTCTCAAGTTTATATTTTAAAAAGCTTAGAGAAAGATGATTTGATTAAAATGCTTCAACATGCAATTGAAAAAGACAAATGGCTTCAATCAAAAAAAATTGAATTTGTAGATTATGAAGCATTATTACGTTTATCGGGTGGCGATGGAAGAAAGCTTTTAAATATTTTTGAGTTAGTTATTCAATCGTTCGAATCAGATGTTTGTACTATTACAAATGAATATGTTTTAAATGTTGTTCAACAAAATTTAGCACTCTATGATAAAAGTGGTGAGCAGCATTATGATATCATTTCTGCATTTATAAAATCTATCAGAGGCTCTGATCCGAACGCCGGATTATATTGGCTTGCACGTATGATTGAAGGTGGTGAAGATCCTTTATTCATCGCTCGTCGCTTAATTATTTTGGCATCCGAAGATATAGGAAATGCAAACCCTAACGCATTATTACTTGCAAACAATTGCTTTCAAGCTGTGAATGTTATTGGTATGCCTGAAGCTCGAATTATTTTAGGACAATGCGTAACATATTTGGCAAGCTCACCAAAAAGTAATGCTTCATATGAAGGTATCGATAATGCAATTGCTACAGTAAAACAAACTGGTGACTTACCCGTTCCTATTCATATTAGAAATGCACCTACAAAATTAATGAAAGACATTGGTTATGGTAAAGACTATATGTACTCTCATGCTTATGATGGTAATTTTAAAGAACAAGAATATTTACCCGATGAAGTAAAAGGAAATACTTTTTATTCACCCGGTAATAACCCAAGAGAAAACGAACTAAGAAAATATTTAAAGAACCTCTGGAAAGATAAATACAACTACTAATGAAAATCGCTATAGCTTCTTACATCGATACAGGCAAATACGAATCAATGGTGCCCGATGAAGATCAAATGTTACTAAAACTTTTTAAAGAAAAGGGTCACGATGTTGAACTATTAGTTTGGGACGAGCCCTCTATTGTTTGGGAAAATTATGACTGTGTAGTTATTAAATCTACTTGGGATTATTTCATTGGGAAAATTGAAAAGTTCTACGTTTGGTTAGACTTACTTAAAAGTAAAAATGTTAAATGTTTGAACCATCCTGATATTATAAAATGGAATGCTGATAAACATTATTTACTTGATATTGAAAAAGCTGGACTTAAAATAGTACCAACCATTATAGTAGAAAGAAATAATAAAATAAATTTAGAATTTGCTTTTGAAAAATTCAACACTGATGAAATAGTAGTAAAACCATGTGTTTCAGGTGCAGCAATGAATACTTTTAGAATTAATAAAAATTATACTTCGGATGTTGAATCTAAAATAAATGCATTGCTATTAGAAGATTCATTTCTCATTCAACCCTTGAAAAAAGAAATTTTAGAAGAGGGGGAATGGTCATTTGTATATTTCAATCAAAAGTTTTCACATCATTTATTGAAGTCAGGTAAAGACGATGATTTTAGAGTTCAACATTTCTGGGGTGGTAGCATAAATACTCCTTCATTTCAAAATGAAATGCTAGAACATGCTAACAAATACATAGAGCATTTTGCAAAAGAAACTTTATATGCAAGGGTTGATGCTGTTTGGTCTAATAATCAATTAGAACTAATGGAACTAGAATTAATAGAGCCCTATTTGTTTTTCTTTACCAACGAACAATCATTAAATAATTATTATATTGCTTTTAACGAACTATATAATTCTAAATAAAATGAAAAAATTATTAACGATAGCCATAGTCTTATTTGCCACTTTAGGTTTTGCACAAGAGAAAGCTTTTACTTTATATGATGTTACGGCTGACCCTTATAAACAAATTGAAACTGCAAAGATTCAAGCTCAAAAAGAAAATAAAAACATCTTAATACAAGCGGGTGGTAATTGGTGTAAATGGTGTAAATATTTTCACAAATTTAGCAATGAAAATGTGAAAATTGATTCTATACTTAAGGCTGACTATGTAGTATTACATGTGAACTTTAGTAAAGAAAACAAGAATGAAAAGTTCTTCAAAGAATATAATAATCCAGGTCGATTTGGCTACCCAGCTTTTTTGGTTTTAAATAATTCTGGTGAATTATTACATATTCAAGACTCTGGCTATCTAGAAGAAGAGCAAGGATACTCTGAAGAAAAAGTAAGTAGATTTTTATTGTTGTGGAATGTAAAATCAACAAAGAAATAAGCTTGTAATTCTACAAGCTTATTTCTTTAGATATTACTTTTTAGATTGACAAACAAATGTTGTTTTAGGTAATGCTGTTTTACTTATAGCATTATAACCACCTGCTATTTCCGTAAAGTTATCATAACCTCTCATTTTTAATATGGATGCTGCAATCATGCTTCTATAACCACCTGCACAATGCATATAAAAATGTTTTTCTTTAGGGTAAGAAGCTAATTGCTCATTGATATAATCTAATGGTATGTTCACAGCATTTTCTAAATGCTCTGCCTCAAATTCACCTGGCTTTCTTACATCAACAACCATATCATGATTTAATGAAAGTTCTTTTTCAAATTCTTCAGCAGTGATACGCTTTATTTTATCTACTTCCTTACCTGATGCTTGCCAAGCAGTTAAACCACCTTCTAAATAACCAACTACATAATCATAGCCTACTCTAGCCAATCGCATAACCGTTTCTTCTTCTTTACCAGGCTCTGTAATCAATAATATTTCTTGTTTAACATTTGGTATTAATGCTCCAACCCATGGTGCAAATTGTCCGTCTAAACCAATATTTATAGAATTTGGAACAAAACCGTTTCTGTACAAATCAGCATTGCGAGTATCTAACATTACAGCCTCTGTCTCATTTGCTGCAATCTCAAATTCTTCTGGAGATAATGCTTTTAGTCCGCGTTCCATCACCTCATTAATATTATCATAACCTAATTTATTCATCGCTACATTTTGCGGGAAATAAACTGGCGGAGGCATTAATCCATCGGTTACTTCTTTTACAAATTCAGCCTCTGTCATATCTGCTCTTAAAGCGTAATTGAATTGCTTTTGTTCACCTATAGTTGACACGGTTTCTTTGCTCATGTTTTTACCACAAGCTGAACCAGCACCATGCGCTGGGTAAACCACCACATCATCTGCTAGAGTCATCACTTTTGTTCTTAGAGATTTATATAATGTCGCTGCTAACTCTTCTTGCGTCATATGTGCAGCCTTTTGTGCTAAATCTGGTCGGCCTACATCTCCTATAAATAATGTATCACCTGTGAATAATGAATGGTCTTTGCCATTCTCATCAATCAATAAATAACAAGTGCTTTCCATAGTATGCCCTGGTGTATGAATAACCTTTATCTTGATCTTACCTAAATTTAATACTTCAGAATCTGTGGCAATATGAGCTGTAAAGCTGGGGTTTGCATTCGGACCATAAACAATCGTGGCACCAGTGGCTTTAGCCAAATCAACGTGCCCGCTTACAAAGTCAGCATGAAAATGCGTCTCTAATATATATTTGATTTTTACTCCGTCTCTTTCTGCTCTATCTAAATAAGGCTTTATCTCTCTTAAAGGGTCAATAATTATAGCCTCATTTTCACTCGTAATGTAATAAGCTCCTTGAGCTAAACAGCCAGTATAGATTTGTTCGATTTTCATAACTCAAATTATATAATCAAATATAAGATTTAACATTTATAAAATTACTTTGTTTTTATCAGCAATTACGTATATAAATAGCTATTTTTAACGTTTAATTATCTATGTCAAAAAATAATTCATACCAATTACTAATTGAGAAACTTGATGCTTTCATTAGAAAGTTTTACCTCAATAAACTAATAAGAGGTAGTATTTATTTTTTAAGTGTTTTACTAATTACCTTTTTAGTACTTAACACCCTCGAGTATTTCTTCTATTTAAAGCCCGTATACAAAATAGTCTTGCTTACTGTAAGTAGCATTTCATTGTCTGCATTATTAACTTTATATATAATTATTCCTCTCATAAAATATTACAAATTAGGCTCTATAATTACTCATAAAAAAGCAGCCGAAATTATTGGTGAACATTTTAATGAGGTGAAAGATAAATTAATTAATACGCTAGAATTATATGAACAGTCTAACAATGCTTCAGAACACCATGAATTAATTGAAGCTAGTATAAATCAAAAAATTGCTGATATAAAAACAATTCCATTTGTTAAAGCTATTGATCTTAATAAAAACAAAAAATATATCAAATATGTAATTGCGCCTATTATAATTACTGTTATTATTTTAATTATATCACCAGGTTTTATTGAAAAGGGAACTGAGCGCTTAATAAATTATAACACACAATTTGAAAAGCCAGCTCCTTTCAAATTTATACTTAAGAATAAAAAACTTAGTATAAACCAAGGCGAAAACTTAACGATTTCATTAAATATTGAAGGAAATGAATTACCACAAGATGTTTATTTGCATTTAGAAGAAAGTATTTATAAACTAGACAAGAAAGACCTTAGTAATTTCGAATATCAATTGCAAAACCTACAAGCAAACTCTTCATTTTATTTTAGTGCCGCTGGATATAATTCTAAATCTTTTAATCTTGAAATTATAGCTAAACCCATTGTTTCAGCGTTTAGCATTGATATAAATTACCCTGATTATACTGGGCGAAAAGATGAAAGAGTAAAAAACATTGGCGATTTAACTATACCAGAAGGTTCTATATTATCTTGGAACTTCAATACTCAAAACTTAAATGAACTATTTTTTAAATTAGATAAAGAGTCTATTCTTTTGAGAGCTGAAAAAGATATACTAAGCTATGCTCGTAAAATAAAAAATTCTAGCAACTACAGTATAATTCCTGTACATCCGAAGAAATTAAATGTAGACACATTAAAATACTTTATTGGTGTTATAAAAGATCAGAACCCTAGTATTGTCGTTGAACAAACAAGAGATAGTGTAAATACTAAACGTTTTTATTTTTCGGGCATCATAAATGATGATTACGGATTCAATAAATTACTATTCATCACAAAACAGAAAACAGGTGAAATAAAATTAGTGAATGTACCTATACAAAAAACAAGTAATTCACAACGATTCTATCATTATTGGGAGGTGGGCCCTTCAACCTTAGAAGATGTTGATTATTATTTTGAGGTATATGACAATGATGGGGTGAACGGTTCTAAAAAAACTAGAAGTCAAATTATGCGCTTCGAATTACCTACTGAAAAAGAAATCAACAAAGAACTTAATAAAAATTCTGAGCAATTAAAAGATCAGCTA
>JBKCCA010000491.1:0-3093 GCA_046305595.1 bacterium | reverse complement strand
AGATATCAAAGGACTTCAAAGAAAATTAACATTCGATAATTTAAAATTTCCAATTCGCTTATTGAAAAGCTTATGGAAATCGAAAAAAATTATAAAAGAATTTAAGCCGGATGTTGCTGTGGGCGTCGGCGGTTACGCCTCTGGTCCGATGTTGCAAGTTGCAAAATCACAAGATGTGCCTTACTTATTACAAGAACAAAATTCTTATGCTGGTATCACCAACAAATTATTGGCAAGTGCTGCTTCAAAAATTTGTGTTGCATATGAAGGCATGGATAAATTTTTTCCGGCAGATAAAATATTGTTAACCGGAAATCCGGTTCGCTCAGAACTATTGAAAATAAAGGGCTTGAGAGAAGAGGCAATAAAGTTTTTTGATTTAGATAGTACAAAGAAAACCATCTTCATAACGGGTGGGAGTTTAGGTGCAAGAACATTGAATGAGAGTGTGATGAGTCAAATGGATTTAATCAATGCTTCAGATGTTCAAATTATATGGCAAACTGGTAGGTTCTACTATTCCACAATTGTTGAAAATGCTAGTCCTCAAATGCGCTCAGGTATTAAGATATTTGAGTTTATTAGTAATATGGACATGGCATATGCTGCAGCCGACGTAATAATTGCTCGTGCAGGTGCCGGAACAATCTCAGAATTGTGTTTAGTACAGAAGCCTGTTGTTCTAGTTCCATCACCTAATGTAGCTGAAGATCACCAAACTAAAAATGCTATGTCGCTGGTAAATAAAAATGCGGCAGTGTTGATAAAAGATTCTGAAGCAAAAACTAAACTAATACCAACAGTTTTAGAACTGTTAAAAAATGAAAAACAATTAGCTGAATTATCACAAAATATTTCAGCATTAGCAAAACCAAATGCTGCGAATGATATCGCGATTGAAGTTTTGAAATTGATAAAAAGATAAAATGAAATTAGAATACATTCAAAGAGTTTATTTAGTGGGTATCGGTGGTATCGGTATGAGTGGCTTGGCTCGCTATTTTAAAAAACGCGGATGTGTTGTTGCTGGTTACGATAAAACCAGAACTGTTCTAACAAGTGAATTAGAAAACGAAGGAATAAAAATTACATATGTTGACGAAGCATCAGAGATTCATCCAGAATTTTTAGTGCATGACCCAGAGACTCTGGTGATTTATACACCAGCGATACCTAGCTCAAGTAACATCTTTCAATTTTTCTCAAACAATGATTTTGTATTGAGAAAAAGATCACAAGTATTGGGTATCATCTCTGAAGGTTCATTCACTATTGCTGTTGCAGGTACACATGGTAAAACTACTACTTCTTCAATCATCGCACATTTGTTGAAACACAGTGGCTATGATTGCTCTGCTTTTTTAGGTGGTATTGCAAGTAATTACAATAGCAATGTTTTGTTCTCTGATAATAATGTGATGGTGATAGAAGCCGATGAGTTCGATCGTTCGTTCTTAACCTTACATCCAGATATTGCAATAGTAACTTCGATGGATGCTGATCATCTTGATATCTATGGTGACAAATCTCACTTAGAAGAATCGTTCAGATTGTTTGCATCTCAGTTGAAAAGAACTGGTAAGTTGATTTATAAATATCAACTCAATATTAAGAAAGAGGGATTGACATATGGTGTTAATTCAAGCAGTGCTGATTATACAGCACATAACATCAGAGTAGAAAATGGTGGATATATTTTTGATTTCAAAAACGGAAATGTAGACATCAGAAATATAAGATTAGGAATTGCAGGTTTGCACAATGTAGAGAATGCAACAGCTGCGATTATCGTCGCGTTGCTTTTGAAGATAGATACAGAAAAAATTAAAGCAGCGCTTGAAAGTTTTTCTGGAGTGAAGAGAAGATTTGAATACATCGTTCGTAACGATAAAAATATTTACATAGATGATTATGCGCATCATCCTGAAGAATTGAAAGCATGTTTAAATTCAGTACGTCAATTATTCCCAGATAGAAAATTGACCACTGTATTTCAACCACACTTGTACACACGTACAAGAGATTTTGCTGAAGGATTTTCAGAGGCATTGAGCATAAGTGATGAATTAATATTGCTAGATATTTATCCGGCTAGAGAATTACCCATCGAAGGGGTAAGCTCTGAAATGATTTTAGAAAATGTAAACATCGAAAATAAAATGCTTTGTTCTAAAAATCAATTGATGGATGTTTTAGCAAAGAAAAATTTAGATGTAATAGTAACAGTAGGTGCGGGAGATATAGACACAATGGTAGAGCCCATTAAAACGTTGTTAACACAATGAAAAGCATTAATTGGAAATTAATTGGTGTCATTACTTTGTGGATTGTAGGCCTAAGTGCGGTGATAAGCTCTTTCGCTTTTACAGAAATAAAACAACGAAGCGTTCTTTGTAAATCAATATTAATCGACATCAATCGCGATGATGAAAATTATTTTATCAATAAGGCGGATGTCTTGAAGATTTTATATTCTACCGGCGATTCATTGATCGGCACAAAAGTAGATGAGATACCCTTGTCACTTTTAGAGCGATTGATAGTTGCGAACAAGTATATAAAATCAGCAAAAGTGTTCATCGATATAAAAGGGAATTTACAAGTTGAAATCAATCAACGTAAACCATTGATAAGAATCATCAATAGTACTTATCAAAGTTTTTATATAGATGAAGATGGTAACAAGATGCCTTTATCAACTCTCTATTCTGCCAGAAGCATTATATGCAATGGTAATATTTTAGAAAGTTATGATGGTAAGAACGATACTTTACAAACAGCATTAGTCTCTTCGCTTTATGCATTGAGTAAATTCATTAAGGCAAATGAGTTTTGGGAAGCGCAGATTGAGCAGATTTATATTGAACAGAATAATGATTTTGTTTTTATACCAAGAGTTGGTGATCATAAAATAATTTTTGGTGACACTACTAACATGGTAGAGAAATTTGATAACCTGATGATATTTTACAACAAGGCATTACCAAAGGTAGGCTGGCAAACGTACCATACCATCAATGTGAAGTACAAAGGTCAAATTGTGGCGAGCAGAAATGATATTGCTGAACCAGTTTTACAAGTACTTACAGATAG
>JBKCCA010000490.1:0-1054 GCA_046305595.1 bacterium | reverse complement strand
ATTAAATAACTTTGTCGGGTGTTAAAATTAAGTTATCAAGATTTATATATAGAGGCAGGCTGCGATGAAGCTGGCAGGGGGTGTTTAGCCGGACCTATTTTTGCTGCTGCAGTGATACTGCCGAAAGATTTCAACCATCCGCTTTTAAATGACTCTAAACAAGTAAGTGAAAATGATCGTAATGAGCTCAGAACTTATATAGAAGAGCATGCTCTCAGTTTTGCGATTGGCATATGTACTGAAAAAGAGATTGATGAAATCAATATCTTAAATGCATCTTTTGAAGCAATGCATCGAGCAATAAATCAATTAAATATAAAGCCTGAATTATTATTAATAGATGGCAATAGATTCAAGAAGCATAATGAGATTCCTCATAATTGCATTATTAAAGGGGATGCAAAATTTATGAATATTGCAGCTGCTTCAATTTTAGCTAAAACTTATAGAGATGAGTATATGCAAATGATTGATGATGAATTTCCTGCATATAATTGGAAACAAAACAAAGGCTATCCTACTAAATCTCATAGAGATGCAATTTTGAAATTCGGCCATTGTAAATATCACAGACAAAGCTTTACGCTTTTGCCGAATCAGCTAAAATTGAGCATTTAATTACAGCATTTTTTGTACTTTTGGCACATTATAAAAATTATATGAAAAATACTGCATTAACTAATTTACATATTTCTTTAGGTGCTAAAATGGTGCCATTTGCTGGATATAACATGCCAGTTCAATACGCAGGAATAAATGCTGAACATGAAACAGTTAGAAAAGCTGTCGGTGTGTTTGATGTATCACACATGGGTGAGTTTATATTAAATGGTGAGAATGCTCTAGATTTAATTCAAAGAGTAACTTCAAACGATGCTTCTAAATTGGTTGATGGTAAAGTGCAATATTCATGTCTACCTAATGAAGACGGTGGAATTGTTGATGACTTATTAGTTTATAGAATTAGTGAGAAAGCATATATGTTAGTGGTAAATGCCTCTAATATTGAAAAAGATTGGAACTGGATTTCTAAATACAATACAAAGAATGTAGA
>JBKCCA010000489.1:0-8223 GCA_046305595.1 bacterium | reverse complement strand
ATGAAAAGGTAAGTGATCAATATGAAGCAATTACTTACAAAACTACTTTAGATAATGCAGATGCTATCTCCTCTTTCTTTTTAGAAAACGGAGTATCTAAAGGCGATCGTTTGGCTTTAATCATAGATAACTGTCCGCAGTACGTATTCTACGACCAAGCATTGCAACAAATAGGCGGAGTGAACGTATCTATCTACCCTACTCTTGCTGATGATGATATTAGCTATATCATCAATGACTCCAGTTCTAAAATGATATTAGTAGGTAATCATTTTTTATTCAAGAAAATTTTAAAGATTGCCAATGAATGTGACAGTCTAACGCATATCATCACCAAGTTTGATGATTACGAGAAGCTTGCAAGTACATTCTCAGGCAAGGCAAAAATATCGAGCTTAAATCAGGTCATTGCTGAAGGCACCAAAATAAAATCTAAATACGCTGCAAAAATCGATGAGTTAAGAGATGCAGTGAAGCCTAATGATTTAGCTACACTTATTTATACATCAGGCACTACTGGTACTCCGAAAGGTGTAATGTTATCACATTTGAATTTATGCAGTAATGTGAAAGTAGCATTGCAACAAATACCATATATCACTGAACACGAAACCTTTTTATCATTCTTACCATTATCACACGTATTTGAAAGAACAGCTACCTATTTAGTTTGCTGTGCGAAAGGTTGTAAAATTGCCTATGCTCAAAGCTTAGAGTTATTACCTAAGAATATGATCGAGGTGCGCCCTACAGTAATGAGTGTGGTGCCTCGTTTATTAGAGAAGATCAATGATAAAGCGATGAAGACGGGTACGTCTGCAGGCGGATTAAAGACAAAAATATTTTTGTGGGCATTAGAAACAGGTAAGAAACACAGAACATTAATAGAAGCAGGCAAAACACCAAATGCTATCTTGACTTTCCAATTGAAAATTGCTGAGAGATTAGTATTTTCGAAGATCAAAGAAAAGACAGGTGGAAGATTGAAGTTTATGATTTCTGGAGGTGCTGCATTGCCACAAAATGTTGGGGAGTTCTTTGGTAATTTAGGTATTAAAATTTTAGAGGGATATGGCTTAACAGAAACATCCCCAGTAATGTCAGTAACAGAATTTACTCGACAAGTATATGGCACTGTAGGTAGAGTATTACCAGAGTTAACCATAGCTATTCAAGACGTAGAGTCTAAAAAAATAATCACTGCTCAAACATATGAATCATTCAATCCTGAATTCGAATCAGAAGAAGGTGAAATCATTTTGAAAGGTCCGAATGTGATGCAAGGTTATTGGAACAAACCAGAAGACACAGCGCAGGCAATAGATCCAGAGGGTTGGTTCCATACTGGTGACGTTGGTAAATTCTATAAAGGAAATCTAAAAATCACTGACCGAATCAAAAACATTTTAGTAAATTCATTTGGTAAAAACGTATACCCTACTCCAATAGAAAACACCTATTTGCAAAGCACAAAGGTTGATCAAATATTCTTGATTGGTGATAAGCGCGAGTACATCACTGCAATCATAGTACCATCGAAAGAAAACTTAATGGAGGCCTTTAATTTAACAGAGGCATTCTTTACATCAGATAATCAGTTTGTCGATGACAAAGAAATTGTTAATTGGGTGAAAGAAGATATCAGTAAGCTCTCTAGAGATTTAGCAAAATTTGAACGAATCAAAAACTTCATTGTAAAGAGAAATCCGTTCACAATTGATGATGGTGAAATGACACCAAAAATGAGTATCAAACGTAAAGTAGTTGAGAAAAAATACGCAGATCACATCGATGTGATGTACGAAGCAGAAGAAATGGAAGATTAAAAAAAGGGAGCCTAAAAGCTCCCTTTTTTTATGGAATAAATATTTTGGTTCTGTAATTATTTGCTCTAGCTATATAGATGCCAGATGGTAAATCTTTAATAAAATAACTCTCTTTAGCTTGCTTCGTATATAGAGCTATTTGCCTTCCACTGATGTCAAATACTTGCAAATTATTTTCAATTAGATTTTCTATGCTGACAGATTTATTCTCATAATGGTGCTTAACTATTACATCTTTATATTTGCTACTTGCTAATCCCGTAGAAACAATAGTAATGTTAATGGTATCTGCTGCATAACAACCTTTATTATCTTCAGCAATAGTAATGATTTTATAAGGGCGATTATCAAGAATTGATAAACTTAAAAATTCCGTAGAGATATTTATTTTTATTAATTCATTAGAGTCAGTTAACTCATACCAATTAATGCCAACAAATGGTCGAGTCAAAAATTTATTATTGAAAAATAACGTATCGTTTTTAGTAAGGTTAGCATTAGTATTATTACTATAAATGATTAATTGAGGTTTACCATTAACGACAGTTATGTATTTAGAAATTGAACTATTATTATCATTTAGTGTAACTAATACATCAAAATTTCCGATGCCATTATTTGAAAAGAATATCCATCTCAATCTTCTAATTAAAACATCTGTATAATTGCCAGAAATATCTAAAAATCCATTATCGCCTTGATACCTAATTGTAATGTTGTTCAAATTACTGGGTGGATTTTTCAGTTGTACATTAAAATTATTTATAGTAGGTCCGCAAGAAGAATCAACTGTTACATCAAAATCTAATGGATGTTGTGCATAACTAAACTTATTAGTAATCAAGATACACAAAATTATGAGTGGCCTTAATAGGTTTTTCATAAAAATACGTTTATTACAAACAATATATGGAAATTTAATAAAGGTAAATATAAAAATAAGGTCATTTATCAAATGAAAATCTAAATAAATATTTTGCAATTGCTTTCAAAATCCCTATACTTGCAGTCGATTTTCAGGGCCCATAGCTCAGTTGGTTAGAGTAGGAGACTCATAATCTTTTGGTCGCAGGTTCGAGTCCTGCTGGGCCCACAACCCCGATTCTGATAAAGAGTTGGGGTTTTTTATTTCAACAAATTCATTAACCTCCAATTCAAATACAATTTCTCTTTACCAACTTGCTCTGATCTTAAGAAACCCTTTTCTTCTAATGCCATTAAGTAATTACCTACTGTTTTTAAATTACCGATACCTGCTTGTACTAAATTTTGCCTCTTTGTATATGGTAACCTAAACAAACTCTCCATCAATTCATGCGAATATATTTTCGGTAATTTCTTTTTGATATCATTCGACATTTTAGTTTTTAAAACCTCAATTTCTTCAATTTGCTTTTTCGCATTATTAGCAGCTTGCTCAATTATATTTAAAATATACAAAACCCAAGCCTCCCATTCTTTTTTCTCTGTGACTGCTCTTAACTTTATATAATACTCGTTTTTGTTAATGTTAATCTCTTTACTCAAATACATTGCCGGCAATTCTAATAAACCCGACCATTTTAAATACAACATTAAAATGATTCTACCTGTTCTGCCATTACCATCATAAAATGGGTGTATCGCTTCAAATTGATAATGTATAATTGCCATCTTTATCAATGGATCTACATCATCATCTGCATGTATATACTCTTCTAAATTCTTTAATTTATCTCTAATTATTTTTTCGCCTGATGGTGGTGTATATACTACTTTATCGGTATGCGGATTTATTAGTTTCGTTTCGCCAGACGTTCTAATACCGGTATGCGTTTTTTTAATGATTTGCATTATCGATATAAACAAGTTGGTATTTAACACCGGTTTCTTCTCTAATTGTTTTATAGCATGCCACAATGCTTCTTTATAATGCATCACTTCCCTTACATTATAAACCGCTGCTTGCTCTGATACCGTTGCCTTAAATATTTGCTCATTGCTCGTTACTATGTTTTCTATTTCTGAACTTGCCTGAGCTTCTAATATTTGTATGCTATCTAATAATAAAAGCGGATTAGGTAAACGGTAAACCGATGTTTTTAACTCTGACAAAGCCCTACTAGCCTTAATTGTTTTTCTTAAAACCGCTAAGGTCTCAATATTCAATTTAGGTGGTAATAATGGTAAATCGTTATATGGTTTATTCGGATGGTACATAGCTTATATATTAACAAATATACAATTTTTCTTATACAAGAGTAAATTTATATATTTTTTACTCTTGTAAAATGATTCAGAGTAATGATTACTCTCGAATAAAATACGAGAGTAAATTTATACATTTTTTACTCTCATTAAAATTTCGAGGGTAAATAGTACCTTCGTACAATTATCTTATTCACATGATTGAAACTATAATATTTGACTACGGAAACGTAATTTTTGACATAGACCACCAACTTACCATTAATGCATTTAAGCAATTGGGGGCTCAAAAAGAAGAAGGATTCTTTTCACATCTAAAACAAAACCCTTTGTTCGATGATTTTGAAACTGGCTCTATCTCTGCAAATGAATTTCGTGAGGGCATTAGAAAGATCGCTAACATCCAACTAAGTGATCAACAAATTGATGATGCATGGAATACCTTATTGTTAGGTATTCGCGAGGGTTACCTAGAATTTCTATTAGAAGTTAAATCGAAACTATCTACTTATCTATTAAGCAACAACAATGAAATTCATTATGATTGGATCATCAATTACTTGCAAAAAAATCATAATGTACCCGATATGTCGAGTTTTTTCGTCAAAGATTATTACTCTCATTTAATGGGTATGCGTAAACCTAATGTAAATATTTTTGAATTCGTTCTCAATGAACATCAATTAAACCCAAGCACTACCCTATTCATTGATGACAGTCCGCAGCACTTAGAAACAGCTAAAAAACTCGGACTACAAACACATTTAATGGTACGAACTGAGACCTTACAAGAAGTGGTAAACAAGTACTTGTATTAATGACAATCAAATGACATTAATGAAGTCTAAAAACTAAGCGATTATCTATTTTTATAAAAAACTATACAATATGAATTTTATTAAAAATATTCTAACATCCGTATTAATATTTACTAGTATTTCTGCAATTGCACAAGACGAAAAACATCTGAAGAATATTAAACAATTGACATTTGGCGGCGATAATGCAGAAGCTTATTTTTCACCAAATGGTAAGTTCTTAGCTTTTCAATCGAATAATTCAGCATGGGGATTGAAGTGTGATCAAATTTTTAATCTAGATATTGCAAAGGCTCGTCGTGATTCTAATTATAAACCAACTATGATTTCAACAGGTGATGGTCGTACTACTTGTGCATACTATATGCCCGATGGTATGCAAATCATTTACGCATCAACTCACGAAAAAGGCAAGAATTGTCCAGCTCCACCTGCCCCCCGCGCCGATAAAAAATACTTATGGCAAGTATCACCTGAGTATGATATATATGTTGCAGACCAAACTGGTAAGCAATTAAAAAAATTAACCAATACAGAAGGTTATGATGCTGAAGCGACTGTTTCACCTAAAGGAGATTTAATCGTTTTCACATCAACTCGTAGTGGTGATTTAGAATTATGGACGATGAATATTGATGGTTCGAATCAGAAGCAGATTACATCTGGACTAGGTTATGATGGTGGTGCGTTTTTCTCACCAGATGGTAATAAAATTGTATTCAGAGCATCTCGCCCTAAATCTGGCGAAGAAACCATGGAATATAAAGAGCTTTTAGCAAAAGGCTTAGTAGCACCAACAAATATGGAGATCTTCACTTGTAATATAGACGGATCTGATTTAAAACAAATCACCAAATTAGGTAAAGCAAACTGGGCTCCATTCTTTCACCCATCTGGTAAAAAAATTATCTTCTCTTCTAATCATCATTCAGAGAGAGGTTACGATTTTCAATTATACATGATTAACCTCGATGGTGGTAATTTAGAAAGAATTACCAACGCAAGTATATTCAATGCTTTTCCAATGTTTTCGCCTGATGGTAAAAAATTAGTATTTTCATCAAACAGAAATAATAGAGGCACGAGAGACACCAATTTATTTATAGCAGACTGGATCGACTAAAACAACAACACATGAAAAAATTATTCTTTGCATTACTTTTTATTTCGAGTTTATCTTTCGCTCAAACAGATATGTCTCGTATTAAAAAAGACATCATATATCTTAGTTCTGATAAATTAATGGGAAGATTCCCTGGTACAAAACATGAATTAAAAGCGGCAAATTATATTGCAAAAGAATTTAAAAAAATCGGACTAACACCTAAAGGAGATTCAAACACTTATTTGCAATCATTTCCTTTTAAAATTAGTACTAATCCGCATGCCTCTGAAGACCAAATGGAATCAAAAGGTAATGCTCATAATGTGATTGGCTTTTTAAATAATAATGCTGAGTATACGATTGTAATAGGCGGACATTATGATCACTTAGGATTAGGAAATACTGGAAACTCATTAGATGCAAATCCTCAAAATAAAATTCATAATGGTGCCGATGATAATGCATCAGGTACAGCAGGAGTTTTAGAGTTGGCTAGATATTATACTAATAATGGTATTAAAGAAAAACACAATTATTTATTCATCGCTTTTTCTGCAGAAGAAGAAGGCTTGTTAGGTTCTAAATATTTTACTAATAATCCGACCATCTCTTTAAACAAAATCACTTTCATGATTAACATGGATATGATTGGTAGATTAAATGAAACGACTAATCGTATTGTAATATCAGGCGTTGGCACATCGCCATCAATATCGACAGCATTATTAGCGAATGAAAATAATCTAGTGAAATACAAAGCCGATTCAGCAGGTATGGGCCCATCAGACCATTCATCATTCTATTTAAAAAACATACCAGCATTACATTTCTATACTGGTACACATACCGATTATCATAAACCAAGCGACGATGCTGATAAAATAAACTTTACAGGTGAAGCGCATGTTTTAAACTTCATCATTAAAATAATAGAAGAATTAGCAAAAGAAGACACCCTCGTATTTACATCCACCAAAACAAATAGTAATGCTGCTAGCTCAGTAAGCTTTAAGGTTACATTAGGTGTAATACCTGATTATGCATTTGATGGTAAAGGTTTAAGATTAGATGGAGTAACAGAAGGTAAGCCTGCACAGAAAGCTGGACTGAAACAAGGAGATATCATCATCATGATGAATGAATTCCCAATCGAAAACATACAAGACTATATGAAGTCATTGTCGAAATTTCAAAAAGGACAAACTATACAAGTTAAGTTAAAGAGAGAAAATCAAGATTTAATAATACCTGTAAGTTTTTAATGATTTTTAAATCAGCCTAATTTAGAGCCATTTGGAACCTCTAAATTAGGCTCTATTAACACTACATCTTCATTAGAATTAGCATAAACACCTAATACTAAACATTCAGACATTATGTTTGCAATTTGTTTCGGATTAAAATTTACAACTGCTAAGATTTGTTTACCAATCAGCTCTTCTGTATTATATCTAAGTGTTATTTGTGCACTGGATTTCTTAATACCTAATTCACCAAAGTCAATAGTCAATATATACGCAGGTTTGCGAGCATTCTCGAAATTATCTGCTGAAATAATTGTCCCGACTCTAATATCAATTTTCTGAAAGTCTGAAAAATCAGCTATATTCATATTTCCAATTTAAATGTATGTCTGAGTTTGATTTAAATAAAGTTCTAAAAATTGTTGATAACGACAAACAATTGGCTGTATCATTAACAAAGATGTTTGTTGAGCAATCTAGAGAAGATTTCGCAATTTTAATAAACGCGAAAAATAATGAAGACCATGAAACTATTGGAAAAATTGCTCATAAAATGAAATCGAGTGTAGCAACTTTAGGTATGACTGACACTGCAGATTATTTAAAGAAAATAGAATTTGCAGTAAAATCTGGCAAGTCAATTCCAGAAATGGAAAATGACATCCAATTGGCATCAACAATGCTAGAAGAAATATATATCGACATTCAAAATACAATTTAGTTTACAATTGAAAATTCTCATCTTAGGACTAGGCTGGTTAGGGAAAGACTTAGCATTGAAATTAAAGCAACGCAATTTTGATGTTATTGGTACAAAGAGAGCTGTCGACGAAGCTGAAACTAATATTCAACAAATAGCTTGGAACACTGAAGAGGATTTGCCTGATGATTTAAAGACTGACATCTGTATAATAACCCTTACTCCTTCAGCTATATTAGACCTTAATAAATTCGAAGAGCACCTTAATAAATTAACTATTAACGGAGTAAAAAGAATTATCTATACTTCTAGTACAGGGGTTTACGACGGACTAGAGAATATT
>JBKCCA010000488.1:0-4903 GCA_046305595.1 bacterium | reverse complement strand
CTCTGAATCCGTGCTTGTTTCTTCTCTTTCTTTGCGATGGTTGGAATGTACGTTTCATTTCTTTTTTTTTGTTAAAACAAGGTTGCAAATATATGGAAGCTAGCTCAAGAATCCAACTTTAATTTAAAAATTATCAGAATTTATAGGTTAGTCCGAGCGAAAACACCTGTTTAAACTGCGTTCTAGGCCTATTTACCTCTGCAAAAACTCCTGCAGAAGTTTCTTCACGCTGCGGAATCAATATATCTTGATCGTAAACTAAATTTGTTGTTAATGTGGCTGTTAGCAGCTTTTGAATTTGGAAACTCAAAATATTCTCCCAGTTTACATCTATTGCTTGCATTGTTTGAAAATTAGCAAAAAGGTCAATTTTTGATTTAATCTGGATGTTAGGAGCTATGTTTTTTTGGTACTTAACAGCAGCTAAGGTTCCTAATTCATATCTAATTCTTTCACCTGAATCGACACCAAAAGCTCCAGCTGCCGATAATCGGTCATCGAATACAGTGGTTACTTTACCAGTAAATGGTGAATAATAAATAGATAGTCCGTCAACAGGTTTATAATCTAAACCTAAAGAAAATGTTGTAAATGATGGCGCTAAAAAGTTTGAAACATAAACGGTGCTCGTATCCGTAAAATTAAAGCCCTCTACAAATTGCGATCTAAAATTCAATAGAGCTGAGTAGTTGACTTTATCAGTCATCCGCATACCCCATTTACTATTTAGTTCTATTCGGTCTTCACTTTTTCGATACGGGTCGTCAGATATTTTTTGTAAGCCATAACCTAAATCTAAGTTATTCTCCCAATTGGTTTTAGCAGTTTTTCTATTGGCGTATAGACTAACTAGAGCCGTAATATTTACGTTGTTGATACCACCAGCGGCCCAATTGGTAAATGATGACTGGCTCAATCCTAATGAAGTTAGTCCGCCTTTTTTCCATGTAATCGTATCTGCACTTTGTGCATAAGAAGCTATAGCACTTATTATATAAATACTTACGATTATTAGTTTTCTCATGTTAATAAATTTATGGGAGCTTTACTACTTCTTCTTCACGACGCATTTTATTTAGAAGCTTAACAACTAAAAAGATGGTAAAAGCAATTATTACAAATTGAATAAGCGTTTGAATGAAACTACCATAGTTAATAGTGACGGTTTCACCTAGGTGAAGTTTCAAATCTTTGAATTCAACCTTGCCGATTAAATAACCGATAGGAGGCATGATGATATCGTTAACGATTGAATCAACTACTTTTTGAAAAGCAGCACCAATCACCACACCAATAGCGAGTTCTACAGCATTACCGCGCGATACAAATGTTTTAAATTCAGAAATAATACTCATGGTATAATTAGTTTTAGTTTACTAAATATACCAAAAAAATATTATGGTAATAATCTGCCGTACATACGTGGGAACGGAATGGTTTCACGTACGTGAGGTAATTTACATACCCAAGCCACTAATCGCTCTAAGCCTAATCCGAAGCCTGCATGAGGCACAGAACCATATCTACGAAGATCTAAATACCATTCAAAAGCTTCCATAGGTAATTCGTGCTCGTTGATTTTTTTAATCAATAAATCTTTATCTGTTTCACGTTCTCCACCACCTACAATTTCACCATAACCTTCTGGCGCTAAAACGTCAACACCTTTTGCAAAGCGATCATCAGTAGCTCGTTTTAGGTAGAATGCTTTCACTTCATGTGGCCAATTGTAAACCATTATTGGTGTGTCAAATAAACGTGTTAATACTGTTTCATCTGAACCTCCAAAGTCATTACCATATTCGAAATTACGAGCAGAGTCTAGCCATTGAGGAATATTTTTAGATGTTTCCTCTTTGTCTTTCAATTCGTCTTTTAGTTCAGCAATTTTATTGATGTTAAAGTTTACTTCACCTTTTTTCATACCTGGTGTTGCAACTTTGGCTTCACGATCATTTATTTCATTCTGAATTTCTTCAATTCGTGATTGTACAATTGCTAAGTCCTCTTCTAATGTTTTGATAGAATTTTTACCAT
Source organism: bacterium (assembly GCA_046305595.1). Lineage (GTDB taxonomy): Bacteria > Bacteroidota > Bacteroidia > Sphingobacteriales > Sphingobacteriaceae > JAEYZM01. The sequence continues at coordinate 2,866 of JBKCCA010000488.1, read as the reverse complement.
TTACATCTTGCTCTCCTTTGATGATACGTACTGCCTCATCGTATGGTAAGCGAGGAAATTTTTGAGAAATATTTTTCAGGATGGTAGTGTCTCTTTCAATGATTGCTAATTCTTCTTCGCATTTCGCTAATACATCGCTTACTACAAATTGTAAGAATCTCTCAATCAAATCCATGTTCATGTCTAAATCATAGAATGCCATCTCTGGTTCTATCATCCAGAATTCTGAAAGGTGTCTACGAGTTTTAGATTTTTCGGCTCTGAAGGTCGGACCGAAAGTATAAATCTTACCCATAGCCATAGCCATTGCTTCTCCGTATAGTTGTCCAGATTGTGAAAGATACGCCGGTGTATCATAAAATTCTGTTTCGAATAAATTCGTTGTTCCTTCACAAGCATTGCCAGTAAATATAGGAGCATCCATTTGTACGAAGCCATCTTCTTGGAAGAACTTATGAATAGCAAAACTGATAACGTTTCTTATACGCATAATTGCCCATTGGCGACGAGAGCGCAACCATAAATGACGATGGTCCATTAAGAACTCAATACCATGTGCTTTTTTGGCAATCGGATAATCTTCAGCTTGTTGATATAAATGAATGTCAGTTACTTGTAATTCATAACCTCCAACTTGTTTATCGTCTTTTAATACTTTACCAGTAATTTTAACAGCTGATTCTAAGCTTAATTTATCAGCTATCTGAAAGAGTGTTGCATCTATTGTTTCTTCAGTAACTACGCACTGACATAAGCCAGTACCGTCTCTTAAGATGATAAATACTAATCCTTTTCCACTACGTTTGTTTGATACCCAACCGTTTAGGCTAACAATCTTTCCCTCTTCGTTTTTTAAATCTTTAATGTATTTCATCTTATCTGCAATTTTGATTTCCAAGATGGCAAAAATAATTGTTTTTTCTTTTTTTATCGTATTTTCGATGCATTAATACCATGTTAAAACAGAGCTTACAACAAAAATTATTACAAAAACTTTCTCCGCAACAAATTCAGTTCATCAAATTGTTGCAAATTCCGACCGTTATGCTCGATTCGCGTATAAAAGAGGAGTTAGAAGAAAACCCAGCCCTTGAAGATGGTAGTTTATCGAGTGCCGAAGAAATTCCGGAATATCAGCTCGATGATGATGATGATGATAAAATTAATACAGAAGAACGTACAGAACAAGAAGAGTTCAACATCGATGATTATATTCAAGACGATGATCAAGATGATGGGTACAAGATGATGAGTGATAATGACTCTGATGATGAAGATAAGAAGGAGATGCCTATCGCTGTAAGTACCTCTTTTCATGATACCTTATTAGCACAGTTAAGTCTTAATGTAATGGCTGATCATGAATTCATGGTAGCACAACAAATTTTAGGTAGTCTCGACGATGACGGTTATTTAAGAAGACCAATAAATGCTTTAGTTGATGATTTAGCTTTTTCTCAAAATATTAATACGACAGAAGCAGAAGTAGAACATTTACTTGAAGTCATACAAAACTTCGACCCAGCTGGAGTAGGAGCTAGAAGCTTACAAGAATGTTTATTATTACAATTAAAAAGAAAAGACACTAGTCAGAAGTCTGTAAAAGTTGCAATTGAAATTGTTAGTGATTATTTAGATGAATTCACTAAAAAGCACTACGATAAATTAGAGAAAAGTTTAAATATTAATTCTGAAGAGCTAAAAGAAGCAATTCAAGAAATCCTCAGACTTAATCCGAAACCCGGTAATTCTTATGCCGATAATAATAAGCAACTACAGGTAATCCCCGATTTTATCATCACCAAAAATGATAATTACTTATTGCTTACACTGAATTCAAAAAATGCACCTGAACTTAGAGTAAGTAGGTCTTACCAAGAAATGTTTCAAACCTACGATAAGGCTTCGCAGAAAGATAAAAAGATGAAAGAGGCTGTGCAGTTTGTTAAACAGAAACTCGACTCGGCAAAATGGTTTATTGATGCCATCAAACAGCGTCAACAGACTTTGATAAAAACGATGAATGCTATTATGAATTTTCAATACGATTATTTTTTAACTGGTGATGATCGTAAGTTGAGACCTATGATTTTAAAAGATATAGCTGATCAAGTTCAAATGGATATTTCAACTGTTTCACGTGTTGCTAATAGTAAATATGTACAAACTGAATTTGGCACTTTTTTATTAAAATCATTTTTCTCTGAAGGTATTCAGACTGATTCTGGTGAAGAAGTTTCTAATAGAGAAGTGAAGAAAATATTAGAAGAGTGTATTTCGGGTGAGGACAAACATAAGCCCTTAGCAGATGAGCGTTTAGCAGAGATATTGAAGGAACGAGGATATAATATTGCTCGCAGAACTGTTGCTAAATATAGAGAACAACTAAACATTCCGGTTGCTAGATTAAGAAAAGAACTTTAAGAGATAAAATATTCTAAGGTATCGTCTACTACATATTGATATTTTAAAATTTCTTTCGATAATTCATTGCTTACAATTCTTACAGGTTCAAATTCTGAATTGAATTCAGGTTTTTCTAAATTGAATTTATCGCACAATTTTGTATAGTATTTTTTTCTGGTCGGATGATTCGATGATACAGCATTCATTATACCTTCGAACTGAGATGTGATGAGTAGCTCAATGATATTTATCGCATCTATTTTGTGTATCATATTTATGGGCTGATTGGCACCTGCTACATTTTTTTTGCCTGCTAAAAATTTAGCGGGAATTCTATCATCGCCCACTAAGCCTGCTAGCCTTAATATAACTGAATGCTTATGCTTTAAAATTATATTTTCTAAAGCAACTAATTTGATTTGTCGATCAGTACTAATAATTAATTCCGAATCTTCTTTAA
>JBKCCA010000487.1:0-1099 GCA_046305595.1 bacterium | reverse complement strand
AATTTTGAAAAGCTTCTTTTAGCGTTTTTATTCTAGAAAACATGGTTAAAACTAAGAATAAAAATTTATTTTTAGGCTATGAATTTAAACGAGCAGTACATGCGCGAAGCCATTGAATTGGCAAAAAAAGGCTTAGGTAGAGTTCAACCTAATCCCTTAGTTGGAGCTGTTATAGTTCATGAAAACAAAATAATAGGTAAAGGCTATCATCAAGAATATGGCAAAGCACATGCTGAAGTAAATGCAATTAATGATGTTATACTAAATTATGACAATCCAGTAGAGCTATTAAAAGAGAGTAGGTTATATGTAAGTTTAGAACCCTGTTCTCATTTTGGCAAGACACCACCATGTGCAGATTTAATTATTAAATATCAAATACCCAAAGTATATATTTCCAATACAGATCCTTTTCAATCGGTGAATGGTAAGGGTATTGAAAAATTAAGAAAAGCAGGTATTGAAGTCTTTACAGATCTATTAAAGGACGAAGGATATCAACTTAACAGAAGATTTTTTACCTATCATACTTTACAAAGACCCTTTGTAATTTTAAAGTGGGCAGAATCAAAAGATTCATACATCAGTGTCGCAGAAAATCAAAGAAGCAACATCAGTGGTGCTGAAGCAAAAAAATTGAATCATCAATGGCGTTCAGAAGAACAATCGATTTTGGTAGGTACTAAAACAGTATTGGTTGATAACCCCTATTTAACAGTTAGAGAAATTGTAGGTAGAAATCCGGTTAGAATTATTATTGACAAAGACCTTAAATTAAGTGCTGACCTGAACATATTCAATGAAGACTCTAAAACAATTGTATTTAACAGTAAAAAGACAGCACAAGAAGGTAATATATTATTTGTAGAAATAGACTTTTACGGATTAGTACCACAGTTCATATTATATCAATTGTATTTGATGGAAATACAATCTATCATCATTGAGGGTGGAGCATTTACAATCAATGAATTTTTACAATTCAATTTATGGGACGAGGCCAGAATTTTCAGATCTAAAACTGAACTTAATCAGGGCGTAAAAGCGCCCAAAGTATCTGGCAAATTAATGTCTAAAACAGATTTAGGTGATGATGAAC
>JBKCCA010000486.1:0-4719 GCA_046305595.1 bacterium | reverse complement strand
GGCAGATGCAGAACAAAAAATTGCAATTATAAAACAGAAATTATAATCGTTGAAAGAACTTAATCTTCCATACTATCCATTTAAGTTAAAATCAGATGGTGAAAGATATCTGATTATGGATGAATTGCGGAAGAAATATGTTGTGTTAACTCCTGAAGAGTGGGTAAGACAACATATCGTTCAATACTTAATTAATTTCAAAAATTATCCGAAGGGATTAATATCATTAGAAAAAGGATTAAGAGTAAACGATTTATTAAAGAGGTCTGATGTATTAGTTTTTGATAGTAATACAGAACCCTTATTATTGATAGAATGTAAAGCACCAGAGGTAAAAATATCGCAAGAGGTTTTTGATCAAGCTGCTCGTTATAATTCAGTATATAAGGTGAAATACATTTTAATTACGAACGGATTAGAGCATTTTTGTGCAGAGATAGAACATAGTAGTTCGAGCTATAAATTTTTAAATGATATACCTTCATTTAATTTAATTACAAGTAAACATGACGCCTGAGAAGATAATAGAAGATATACAAAACAGAAAGTTCAAGCCCATCTATTTTTTACAGGGGGAAGAGAGTTATTATATAGATCTAATTTCAGATGCTCTTGAAAAACATGTGTTGTTAGAAGCAGAAAAAGGATTTAATCAAACGGTATTATACGGCAAAGATACTGATTTAATGACCATATTAAGTTCAGCAAAACGTTTTCCGATGATGTCTGAATATCAATTGATAATCGTAAAAGAGGCACAAAATATAAAATTTGCAAAAGTTGATGCTAAAGAACTAGATGTGTTCAACGCATATGTTGAAAATCCGCTGAAGAGTACCATTCTAGTTTTTTGTCATAAATACGGCACCTTAGATAAGCGTTTGAAATTATCTAAGTCGATAGAGAAATCAGGACTTCTAGTAGATTTCAAAAAAATGTATGAGAATAAAGTACCTGAATGGGTGGTGATTTATTTGAAACAAAAAGGTTTTATGGTTGATTCAAAAGCAGCCTTTTTGGTTGCTGAATTTTTAGGAAACGACCTTTCTAAAATTACCAATGAACTTGATAAACTTTGTATCAATGTAGATAAATCAAAGGCCATTACAGTTGATGATATTGAGAAGAACATAGGCATCAGCAAAGATTATAATACCTTTGAATTAACTTCTGCATTAGCGAAAAGAGATGTTCTTAAATCGAATAAAATAATTGACTATTTCTCACAAAATAAAAAAGAGCATTCGATTGTCATGATAATAGGTATTCTCAATACTTATTTTTCAAAAATATTTAGCATTCATTTTTTAGCAGATAAATCTTCAGCAAGCATAGCATCAAATCTTAAAATAGCTCCATTCATCGCACCAGAATTTTTAAACGCCTCAAAAATTTATAACATTGATAAAACTTGTCAAGTCATAAATTTGTTAAGAGAATACGATTTGAAATCAAAAGGTGTTGATAGCACTAATAATACAGAAGAAGGGGAGTTGTTGAAGGAGCTAGTTTGGAAAATTCTTCATTAGTACAAGAGTAGCAAGTAGCTAGTAGCTAGTATGTTGAAGATAGCAAATCGGAATACGGAATACATTATACGGAACACGAATATGAGACATTGGTTAGTAAAATCAGAACCTTTTAAATACTCTTGGGAGCAATTTCAAAAAGACAAGAAAACATTTTGGGATGGGGTAAGAAATTACCAAGCTAGAAATAATTTAAGAGAGATGCAGAAAGGTGATCTTGTGATGTTTTACCATAGCAATGAAGGTAAAGAAATTGTAGGTATTGCAAAAGTTGTCAAAGAGTTTTATCAAGACCCTACTACCGATGATACGAATTGGGTAGTGGTCGATTTAGCACCCTTTAAAAAGTTAAAAAATACTGTAACACTAGAAACAATCAAAGCAGATAAGCAATTGCAAAACATCGCATTGGTAAAGCAAGGACGATTATCTGTGATGCCTTTAAAAGCAGAGGAGTTCGATAGAATCATTGAATTAAGTGAGGGTAAATAAATTTACTTAAAACTATTTTTGAATAATGGTTTTGTGTATCTCTGTACCTTTATCTGTTTGAATATAGATTAAGTAAATTTCAGCTATCAAATCAGAAACATCTATACTTTGATTTACATCATTAATTTCTTTCACTAATGATGATTTCATATCAAATATCTTAATGCTTCTAATTGAATTATTATAATTAGAAATATTAGTCGTATTCTGAGCAGGGTTCGGATAAATGCCAAACTGTTTAGTCGTATTTTCTATGCCAGTAGGTTTATGGTAGAGTATTAATGCTAATCTATTATTACCATGTGAACCTGTAGTATTTTCAATGTTGAAGTTATAAGGATTGTCTTTGATGTTTGTTCGTATATTGGTAAATCTATCTAAAACATCCACTCCTAACCATGCAGGGATATCAACTAATTCTTTTAAATACATGTAATAAGCACCAACTCTGATTGAATTATCTTTAAATACAAACATCGAGAAATTGATAGTATCTTCTTTGATATTAGAAGGGAAAGGTAATTGATTAAATGCTAAACTTATATTATCCTTAGATTTGCTGTAGAAATTAATCGTCGGATTAAAAAGTTTCATTATGTCAGATAAATCTGTTTTGTTAGCACTTGCGCTTGAGTCAAATAACAGAATAGTTTCATCACTTATTAATGAATCTCCAGCAACTATTCTAATATGTGGGTATTTAGAAGCTGCAACTGATGAACCTTTGAAAAAATTATAAGGAGTACCAGTAGATTTAACAGTTTCCGTAAATCCGAGTTGAGCACCTGTATTATTTGCTTTAACAAAGAATCCCATTCCAGATGGAATAAATCTTGTTACCCCATTAGTACCTAAGCCAGAATTCGGATCAAATCCGCCGTATATAGGATTACTAGCATCTGGATTATAAGACCAAAAGAATCTATCAATATTTGTTTTTGTCCAGCCCGAAGCCATCCAATCAATCTGCGAAGGGTAGGGGTTACCTACAAGATTAAAGCCATCAGAATTTGTAATGCCATTATTAGTATATGACAGGTTAATAGTTATTGCCCCAGAGTTAATTGCTCCAATATAATCAATCGTTGTATTGTCGGGAACAGAAGTCCCTAGGAAAGGATCTGGAGTACTTCTACTACCTCTAACAAATACTTCAACTGCAAAGCCTGTATTAACTTGGTAGTTGATAGTCGAAGGATTTCTCCAACCAGAATCGGCGATAGCATTTAATGTTTCATTATAAAATCTTATAGAAGGTAAACATGTACAATTATCGAACCCATTAGCACTTCCACCCATACCAGTGACATGAATATCATCTATGTATTCAGTTAATTGAATTCCACCAGCACCATTATTTATAGGTGATGATAAGAATCTCCATTTTCTTTTTCCAGCACCACCAGGAATAAATCTTTGTGCGACAACATCACCTGAAACACCACCATTTACTATTCTAGCAATACGTGCAGTTTTAGACGCTGTTGAGACTAATGTGATATTACCACCTGATGCAATAGTACCATTTGAAACATTAATTGAATCTACAATTTCTAAGGCATTAGAAATGTTAATACCACCTTTTAGGTGGTTTTCTTTTTTGTGCATATTATAGTATTATTGTTTAATAATTGATTCAAATATTTTCTAGTGAATATCTATCAGGTTACTTTATTAATAAACGTAATATTTTATATAGTTGACTTGCTAAACAGAAAAAATAGCATCAACAGTAGTAGTATTAAGTTTCTAGCAAGAAGAAGTTTGTTTACTTTTTTGTTTGCGATAGTATGGCTAATAGTATCTAACAAAATTGATATCCATTCAATTAATTATAAAAATGTATTAGAAGTCATTTTATGTTCTGTATTGTGTGGATTAGGTTTATATTCTTTTATAGAAGCCAATAAATATTTAAAGTTCACGAATGTCTTGTTTATACACGCCATTGGTCAAATATTACATCAATTATTCGGTTTTATACTCTTTGAAGAAATTATTAGCCTTGAGTATGTCATTTCCTTTTTAATTGCATTAATAGGGGTCTTATTACAAGCAAAAATACCAAGTAATAGAAAAGGTTTAATGTGGGCATTGATTAGTACATTAGCCTGGACGATTGGTTACTCATTAATGTCGATACCTCTAAAAGAAATTGATTTAGTTTTGAGTGTTGTTATAGTAGAGTTTACAATTTTGATTTTCAGCAGTCTTATTGTTGTTTACAGAGCTAAGAGTATTAAAGAAAATTTAAATAAAATAACTTGGGTATACATAATTATTGGTTTGTTCACAATATTAGGTTCTTATCTAATTAATTACAGTTACAAGAACTTTGCGATTAGTAGTATAGGCTGGATTAATTTAATTTTCTTGCCTTTGATAGCATTGTTCAATAGGATTAGATTCAGGGAGCGCTTAAGTAGAGTTGAGATAATTAGTAATCTGCTTTTACTTTCGGCGTTTTTGTTTTATGTGCTAAATAAATAAAACAAAAAAACCACCCGAAAAGGTGGTTTTTGTTTTTGGAGTGTGATCCCGCTGGGACTCGAACCCAGGACCCCAACATTAAAAGTGTTATGCTCTACCAGCTGAGCTACGAGATCATCTTTTGTTTTAAGGTCTGCAAATGTACAAGTTTCTGAAATATATGCAAACCTATTTAATGCTTTTTTGATAATATTTTTATAATCTATTC
>JBKCCA010000485.1:0-8772 GCA_046305595.1 bacterium | reverse complement strand
GTGCTGACAATAACCCTTATTTAGCAAATTGGAATACAAGTTTATTGAATTTCTTAGATGCTAGAAGAGCTGAAAATCCAAATGACTCTAGATTAGATTTAGATGGTCCTTCAGATTTTCAAAATTTAACGGGTATTCTTAATGGTCAAGGTATATTATCTGCTTATGGTGGATTATTTTCTTCACCAGGTATATTTAGAAATGGTTATTTCCAAAACGTAAGAGACCAGTTCAGAGTTTCTGCTATCGCCTCTGCCGATATTAAAAACCACTCAATTCAAGTGGGTGTTGAGTATGAGCAAAGAGTTGAAAGTAGATATACAATTGCACCAGCAAGACTTTGGACAATCATGCGTCAGCAACAAAATGCACATTTATTATTAGATAGATCTGCTTATGATGCAACGACTCGTATTGCTGATGTTGGTGGTTCAGGTGTAAGGGTTAGTGGAGATACAATTTTATTCTCTACGATTAATGCATATGATGCAAATACTACAACTTTTGCAAAGAACATTAGAGAGAAGTTAGGTTTACAAGCAGGCGATTTTGTTGACATCGATTCATACGATCCATCAATGTTCTCATTAGACATGTTTACTGCTAATGAATTAATAAATAACTTAAATACTTCAGGTGTTGCATACTCATACAGTGGTTATGATTACACTGGTAAGAAAAGCAGTGATAATGTTTCTTTCCAAGATTTCTTTAGAGATACAGAAAACAGACCAATTGGTGCATTCAGACCAATTTATGTAGCAGGTTTTATTCAAGATAAGTTTACATTTAAAGACATCATTTTCAGCATAGGTTTGAGAATTGACCGTTTTGATGCTAATCAACAAGTATTAAAAGATAAATACACAGTGTTTGAAAGAAGAAATGCTAGTGAATTAGGCGCTGGATTAAAGCCTTCTAACATCCCTGATGATGCTGCAGTTTATGTTGACGAGTCAAATAGTGGTACAACAGTTAGAGGTTTTAGATCAGGTGATGTATTTTATGATGCAAGTGGTAACGTTGTAACTGACGTTAATACCATTAGAAGTAGTTCAACTGGTACTTTAACACCATGGTTAGCTTCTTCTGCATTCGATGCAAACGGAGAAGAAATTGTAACTGAAAAGGCATTCAAAGATTATGAGCCACAAACTCAATACATGCCACGTTTAGGTTTCTCATTCCCTATTTCAGATGAAGCAAACTTCTTTGCTAACTATGACGTATTAACTCAGAGACCAAGAAACGAGAATACAGTATTCTCTAACCCAATGAACTATTACTTACAATCACAAAGAATTCAAAACGTGTTAATTGTAAGTCCAGATATCAGACCTGAGCGTACTATCAACTATCAATTAGGATTTAAGCAAAGAGTTGGTCAAACTTCTGCATTAACTTTAACTGCTTTCTATCGTGAATTGAGAGATAACTTCCAACAGGTATTGATCAGTACAGCATACCCAACTTCATATAGTACATTTACAAACAGAGACTTTGGTTCTATCAAAGGTTTCACAGTACAATATGATTTAAGAAGAACTAACAACATTTCGATAAATGCAGCATATACATTGCAGTTCGCGATTGGAACTGGTTCAAATGCATCATCTGCAGCTAACTTAATTGCATCAGGTGAATCTGAGCCTATTCGTGTACCACTTCCATTAGATTACGATCAACGTCATACTTTAGTTACGACTGTTGACTACAGATGGGGTGCTGGTACTAATTACAATGGTCCAGAGAACTTGAAATTCTTATTAGAACAATTCGGAGCTAACTTTATCTTTAGAGCAGGTTCTGGAACACCTTATTCAAGAATTTCACAAGATATCGTACAAAATATCTTAAATGCATCTGATACTCGTTTTAGAACACTAGTGGGTGAGATCAATGGATCTCGTTTACCATGGCAGTTCAATGTTGACTTACGTTTAGATAAAGACATTACATTTACATCAAACACAGCTGATGGTAAGGGTAAAACTTCTAATTTGAATGTTTACTTATTGGTACAGAACTTGTTTGACTTAAAACGTGTTGCAAACGTATACCCAGCTACAGGTTTACCTGATGATGATGGTTTCTTAGCTTCATCACAAGCTAGTGCTTTATTGTCTAATGCTGAAAGTCAACAAGCATACATTGATTTATATAGAATCCGAGTTAATGATCCAGGTAACTTCCGTTTACCTAGAGTAATTAGATTAGGTGCTATTTACAGTTTTTAATTGATTGGATATGAAAATACGTAACGATATAAAAAAGCTATCAGTAGTGTTGGGGGTGACATGTTCATTCTTAACATTCGGGCTGACAAATGCCAACGCCGACGTTTGGAAAGGTCAGGGTGGTATTGCCCCAAAACCTAGCAGGCCTGTCATGAGGGTTGCCGCAGGTTGTGAAGCGCCTACTTCACAAATAGAACTGGACATCAATAACGTAAGAGCAAGATTGATGAATGGTGGTGATATGTGGTGGGACATCTTCGGTTCAAGAAACGCTGCATACGAGGTGCCGAAAGCAGAGGCTGGTGCAAGAAGTATTCACTCTTCATTTGCATCTGGTCTATGGTTTGGTGGTGTTGACCAGGGTGGGCAGTTAAAAACAGCCGGACAAACTTATCGTCAAACAGGTTTAGACTTTTGGTCTGGTCCATTAGATACACTTACAGCAGATATTTCTGCTGAAGATTGTTCTGATTGGGATAAAATGTATAGTGTAACCAGAGAAGACATCAATAAGTCAGCTTCGGGCAGTATTGAAGCAACAGTTGCAGCTTGGAGGGGTAATGGTGATCAAGCAAAAGGTCAAGCGCAATTTATGGCTCCATTCGTAGATGTTGATGGTGATGGTGTATACAATCCAAGTTTAGGTGATTATCCTACATTAGATCCATCAGAGCCAGGTGCAAAGCCTGACCAAATGATTTGGTGGGTATATAATGATAAAGGTAATACACATACAGCATACCCAGGTGGTGAGCCTATCGGTTTAGAAGTTCATGCATTAGCATTTGCATTCAAAAGTGCAGCTGAAATTAATAACATGACTTTCTATAAATATAGAATTTTCAACAGAGCATCATCTCCACTATACGATACCTATATGGGTGTATTTACAGACTCAGATTTAGGTAACGCAGCTGATGATTATGTAGGTTGTAATATGGCTTTAATTGATCCAGATGGTCCTTCAGGCCCACTTCCGGCTAAAAGAAGAAGCTTTGGTTATACTTATAATGCAGATAATAATGACGAAGATACAGGTTCACCTGGTTACGGTGTAGGTCCTCCTGTTTTCGGTATCGACTATTTCAGAGGTCCGAAAGATAGTGCAGGTGTGGAAATACCTATGACTACTTTTATGTTCTTTACGAATGCTGGTGTACCAGGTCAAACTTCCGACCCTAGAAATGCTGTTGAATTATACAGATACCTACAAGGTTTTTGGGCAGATAACCAAGAATTAACTTATGGAACAGCAACAGGAAGAGGTGGTTCTGACCCATGTAAATTCGCTTTCCCAGGCACTACAGACCCTGATGGCAGAGCAAATTGGGTAGAAACTGATGCTCCTGGTGATAGACGTATGGTTCAATCTTCTGGTCCGTTCGTTCTTGGAGCAGGTGCAGTTAACGAAGTAATTATTGGTGCAGTTTGGGCTAGAGATCCTGCTGAAGGTGATAATTTAGCTTCTATAACAGCGGCTGTTGCAGCGGATGATAAAGCTCAAGTATTATTCGATAACAACTTTAAATTAGCTAATGGTCCAGAGCCTATTACTTTGGTTGCTGTACCAGGTGATAGAAAAGTGACATTATCAATAACAGATTACGAAAAAGCAGAACGCTATAATATTAATGAATTAGATGACCAAGATTTAGTATTACACAGATATAAATTCCAAGGTTATAGAATTTATCAATTGAAAGACAATACAGTTTCAGCAAGTCAAATTAATGACCCTACAAAAGCAGTAGAAATTTTCCAAGTTGATATCAAAGATGATATTGATAAAATTATCAATAAAGCATTTGACCCAATCACTAGTAATGAGAATGCTTTTGTAGCGATCGAAGGAGAGAACAAAGGATTACAACATGTTTTCGAAGTAAATACTGACAAATTCTCTAGTTCATTTGATGCTACACTAATAAACGGTAAGACATATTATTTCTTATGTATACCATATGCAAATACTACCACTTCAACTTACACTAAGTATTTACCTAGTAGAACAGCAACTACAGTGGTGGCAACTGTTCCTAACAAGCAAGTTGTAAATGGTTTAGTGAATGGTACATTTGAACCTTTCATGCAAGTAACTAAATTTGATGGTAGAGGAAATGGTGGAGCTTACTTAAACATCACACCTGAATCTGAAGCTGCAATTCTTGCAACTAATAGCACATCGGCAGTTAAGTATGAATTTGGTGCAGGTCCGGTTGATATCAGAGTATACGACCCATCTAAAATCAAAAACAATAAGCGTAATTATAGATTACAATTCACAAATGATTTGAAATCATATACTTTATATGATGCAGATTCAGGTGAAGAATTAATGAAATCTGATACTACTTACGATCCGACAAATACATTAACTGAAAACGAGCAAATCGCTGAAAAGAGAGTGTTTGCAACGAATCCGAATGGTACACTTAGATTAGTTTCTAGAGAACCATTAGGTTTTGTAATAAAAGCACAATCAAACTTGCCAGCAATTGGTTCAGTAGATGCTCAGAAATTTTACAATAATAATTTCTTAGGTGCTGAGATAGTATACACTAATCCTGATAACCAATGGTTAAGTGCAATACCGGGAAGCAGAGCTAACACTACACCAACAGTAGGTGGCTGGATTGAAGAGAACACAGTTATAGATTCATTATCAGTTTATACAAACATTCTTGGTGGCACATGGGCTCCATACAAATTTGCTAGAACAAATAATAACGATAACGTTTCAAGAACTACACCATTATTAGATGCTGGATCAAAGAGTAATGCAAATTCAAGATTTGATTCAATTGGTAGTTATGATATAGTATTTACTAGTGATACTACTAAATGGTCAGAGTGTGTTGTTTTAGAATCAGGATTAACGAGTATTTCTTTTGGTGAGCCAGCAACAGAGGGTAACCAAAAAAGATTCAACATCAGAAAAGGAAATATTGGTTACGGTGTTGGTAGATCTAAATTCCCTGGATATGCTATCAATGTTGAAAGTGGAGAAAGAGTAAATATCTTCTTCGCAGAAGCATCTTCATACCCAGATGAAAATGGTGCTGACATGAAGTGGAATCCTACTTCTAATACTGATTTCTTCAAACGTGGTGGTCGTCATTTCATATATGTTAGTCGTAGAAAATACGATAGCTGTAACGAAATTTATAATTTGTTAACTGTAAACGGTACAAATATTGATAACCCACCAAATACTGCACGTAGATCTATAATGTCAATGATAGATTGGGTTACAGTACCTGTTTTAGCAAGTGGTAAAACTTTATTAAGCTCTGATGTAAGAGTTAAATTAAGAGTTGCAAAACCTTACTTAGCTGATGTAATCACAAACAATAACGGTGGTGTTCCATACTTTACATTTAATAGTTTGAATACATTGAAAAATGCTGATTCAGATTTAGCTAAGAGTAAAGAGGCAGCTTTAGATTTAATAAATGTTGTTCCTAATCCTTACTATGCTTTCTCAGCATACGAGCAAGATAGAAACGATAACAGAGTAAGATTTACGAATCTACCTGCTGAAGCGAAAATTACAATTTATACCACTAATGGAATGTTAGTAACACGTTTGTCTAAATCAGACGAAGCTACACCATATATTGAGTGGGATTTAAGAAACTCAAGCAGAATTCCTATTGCATCTGGCGTTTATATCATACATGTAAATTGCCCTGGTATAGGAGAGAGATCACTTAAGTGGATGGCAGTGATGAGACCTATCGATTTCACTAACTTCTAAGATGGTATAACGATTATAAAAAAACAGTATATGAAAAAATTCTATAGAATAGCATATATATCAGTTCTTGGAGCATTATTACCTGCAGCATTAATTGCAGGTAATGGTGAGAGAACTGGAACAGGAGGTGCTACAGAACTCCTAATTAACCCATGGGCTAGAAGTAGCGGCTTTGCTGGTATGAATACTGCATTGGTTAAAGGTGTAGAATCTATGAACCTAAACGTTGGTGGATTATCTGCAACTAAAAAAACTGAAGTAATATTTTCGAGAACACAATGGTTAAAAGGAACTGATGTAAATATCAATTCATTTGGTTTAGCTCAAAGAGTTGGCGGAAGTGGTACTTTAGGGGTGTCAATTACTTCGATGGATTTCGGAGATATTGATGTAACTACAACTGATAGACCTGATGGTGGAATCGGTAAGTTTTCTCCTCAATTAATTAATTTCGCTGTTGCTTATTCGAAAGATTTTTCGAATAGTATTCATGGTGGTTTCTTAGTGAGAGGTATTCAACAATCAATTGCTGATTTACGTGCACAAGGTTTCTCTTTAGATGCGGGTATTCAATATACTTCAGGTGATAAAGACCAGTTAAAGTTTGGTATCGCATTGAGAAATATTGGTCCGGATTTAAAAATGTCTGGTGATGGTGTTATTGCTAGATTTAACCAATCAGGAGTGCCATACGAAATTGAAGCTATCAGAAAAACTCAAGCTTATCAATTGCCTTCATTACTTAACTTAGGTCTATCTTATGATTTTTATTTAGGTAAAGATGGTAGCCATAGATTAACAGCATTAGGTAATTTTACTTCTAACTCTTTCTCAAACGATCAAATTGGTGGTGGATTAGAGTATGGTTACAAGAAATTCTTAATGTTAAGAGGTGGTTATTATAATGAAGAAAATATTGGAGATGAAAATCTAACACCTACTGTTTATACTGGCTTCGCAGCTGGTGCAACAGTAGAGATTCCATTAGGCTCTAAAGGTTCTACATTTGCTATTGATTATTCTTACGCACCAACTCGTGTATTTAGTGGTACACATGCTTTTGGCGCTAGAATTACTTTATAAAAAAATTAAATTTTTATATTTGTCAAACAGAGAAGGCTGCAGAAATTGCAGTCTTCTCTGTTTTTTTAGTACTATCAAACAAACAGATCGATTATGGCAGAGATTACTTATTTTACTCAACAAGGCTTAGATAAGTTAAAAGAAGAGGTAGTTTATTTAAAAACAATTGAAAGGGCTAATATCTCAAAGCAAATTGCAGAAGCTAGAGATAAGGGTGACTTATCAGAGAATGCTGAATACGATGCAGCTAAAGAAGCGCAGGGATTATTAGAATTGAAAATTGCAAAGCTTGAACAAGTTTTAGGTAATGCTAGAGTGATTGATGAATCTAAAATTGATAATAGTAAAGTATTGGCCTTGTCGAAAGTGAAAATAAAAAACACTAAGAATGGCACTGAAATGACTTATCAATTAGTTGCTGAAAAAGAAGCAGATCTAAAGTCTGGTAAAATTTCAATAAAATCACCTATTGCTCAGGGCTTATTGGGCAAATCGGTAGGAGATAAAGCTAATATTACTGTACCAAATGGTACTATGGAATTTGAAATCATTGAAATTTCGAGATAAGATGTCTACTATATTTACTAAAATTATCAATGCAGAAATCAGTGCTTATAAAGTAGCTGAAGATGAAAATTATTTAGCTTTTTTAGATGTGCGACCGGTAGTGAGAGGACATGTATTGTGCATACCAAAAGTTGAAACAGATTATATTTTTGATATGGATGATGCGAGTTATTCTGGCTTGATGTTGTTTTCAAAAAAAGTAGCAAAGGGCTTGAAGCAAGTTGTAGAATGCAAGAAGATTGGGGTTTCTGTTGTCGGATTAGAAGTGCCACATGCGCATGTGCATTTAAGTCCGATGAATTCGATTGCTGATATGAATTTTGCTAATGAAAGAGTTGTTTTAAGTGATGAAGATTTCAAGTCGCTAGCATCCGCAATAGCTGAAAAAATCAGCTTATAATTACTTGATTATTTTACTAGGGTTTTCAGATAAATAAGCAGACCAACCTTTAGACTTTTTCTTTGTTGTTTTGGTAGGTTTATTATTTAATAAAATTGGCTTTGAATTTTGTATGTAATGACAAACAGCGGCCGCTAATCCGTCAGTAGCATCTAAAAATTCAGGGTGCCCTTCAAATTTCAAAAGTGACTGTAACATTGAAGAAACTTGTTCTTTTGATGCATTACCATTGCCTGTAATAGCTTGTTTAATTTTCTTAGGCGAATACTCAAATATCGGAATTGAACGGTATAGAGCTGCTGCAATTGCTACGCCTTGTGCTCTACCTAATTTAAGCATAGATTGTACGTTCTTGCCATAGAAAGGTGCTTCAATTGCTAGGTAATCAGGATGATGCTTTTTAACAATTGCAAGTATTGATTCGAAAATCTTCTTCAATTTGTCGGCATGTTCATCTCCCTTAGACATATGAATAGTGCCCATTTCGATAAGTTCAATCTTTTTTGAGACTACTTTAATTATACCGAAGCCGGTAATTGAAGTACCAGGGTCAACACCGAGTATTATTTCTTCTTTCAACTTACTATTTTTTAATTTCTTAAATTGCAGCTATATAATTATGCAAAGATATAAGAAGCTAGCTGTAATTTTTTTAAAGATACTTATTCTGATTTTTACTTTTGGGTATATATATAATTCTTTAAGTAATGCAGAAGCTATTTTTAAAT
>JBKCCA010000484.1:0-4518 GCA_046305595.1 bacterium | reverse complement strand
CATTAATAGAAGCTCCTATTCCTTGATCTGTAGTCATGTAAACAATATTACTATCATTGGGGTCTGAATAAACTGCACCATCATTAGGGTGTGTTTCAAATCCTGCATTTCCGAAAACTTTCCAAGAGCCTGCTAAACCTTTATTATTACTTGCAGCTTTAGTATAGTAAACATGATAATCTGTTGATGTTCCACTAAAATCTATTGTATTAGAACCTACACCATCAATACCTGTATTAACTGTACTATAAAGTGTATCATTATCGGTATAAGCAATTTCTTTGAAACCCATACCCATTGGCGAACCAGCTAAAAACAATCTACCATCTGATGCAATATTCATTGCCATGTAGTTAATACTAGTAGAAAGTGTTGTCGGACTTATATTCGTAAATGTTGTTGATGAATTAAATGATGAAATAGAATTTGATGATTTAAATAATTTCAAAGTACTACCAGTACCTTGATAAAAAACATAAACAAAATTAGTTATAGGGTCTATCGCGAAAGTATGAAATCCCATACTTGATGTAAAACTTATTGGAGAACCTGCTGATGCAGTGAAATTCCCTGAAGCATCAAGTGTTCCAAAATACAATTGATTACCTTTTGAGTAAAGCATTGTGTTTTGATAGACAAAAGGCACATGCATAGATCCATTTGAAATTTCAGTCGCAGTACTCGCACTAACTGTAGTTCGATAAAATTTATTTAATACAGAAAAGAAAATACTTCCAGATGTTTCATGTACTTGCAAATAATTAATACCAGAACCATAACCATTATCATCATCGGCTGAAGCAAGTTTAGTGAATGCCGAAAATGAGGAGCTCGATGTTGCAGGTGTATTAACATCAGCATAAAATATGCTGTTAGCACTCTCTGTAGCAATAAAAATTCTAGAAGTTGATGAGCTTAATGGGTAACCGGTAATATAATTTATTCTACCACCATACACATTTTCTACTCTAGGATTACTCAATTGAGCGTTTACATTTTCAATTTTTAAAAGTAAAATAGCAATAATTAAAGGCAATTTAGTTAGATAAGTTTTCATAATATTAATTTTAGGTTAAGAATAAAATAACTTATCGGTTTAGTTATCACCAAGTTACTAATTATTTAACACAAAAAATCTAATTTATTTTTTACCTGTTGAGAACGCTCTTAATAAGCGATACATTTCAATATACTTCGCAGTAGAATCTATACCGTCTGTCCAGTAAATACTATTAATATTAGTATCTTTTCTAAAGGTAATTGAATAGGTCATATTACCTGATTTTTGAAACTTTTCATTATAGATACCCGACTCCCAAACTTTATCAAAAATCATTCTTACTGAATCTTCAGTACTTAATCTGAAAAATTTTTGTTGGTAGCTCTTACCTGGTAAGTGATATATTAAATTTATTTCTGCATTTTTTTGAATTGCAAATCCTGTGGTAGTACCAGCAAATCCACCATTTGCTGTTACTTCAATAACATCATATGGGTATTCTTTTGCAATCTGTTTTTTGATTTTTGGAGAACAGGCAGTTAAAACGAAAATTAATAATAAATACTTTTTCATATGCCTATATTTTTGTTATTCAAAACATTTTAATCCTTCATCAAACGATGCCCATACCATATATGGAAACGAATCTTGATGAAAAATATTACCGAACTTATCAATTGCAATTGCCCCAGCAAAACCATCAAATTCTTTTAACTCTTCAAATGATTTTTTAAAAGCTGTTTCAATGAACATTCCATCAGTTATTCTCGTTACAATTTTTGTTGCTAAAGCCACACTTACTATATCTTCTCCAACACCAGTACATGATACTGCTGCAAAATCATTTGCAAAATTTCCGGCTGTTGTTGCAGAATCTGAAATTCTACCAACTAACTCAAAGCCTTTGCCACCGGTAGATGTAGCTGCAGCTAAGTTCCCATCTTTATCTATTGCAACACAACCAACAGTACCTAATCCCTTTGATTTTAATTTTACTTCGTATTCAATTCGGCGTTGTGGTAATTCTGGATTATAATATTCGAAATTATTTTTTGAAGCGTATTCATTTGCACCTTCTGAACCTAAAACTCTATCATCTTCTGACATTAAAATTTTTGCAAGCTCAATTGGGTTTTGAATATTTTGAACGTTAATAACTCCCGAAAATTTTTTATTTGAACCATCATGTATTGAAGCACTCATTCTTATTTTACCGTCACTTTGAATTTGTGATCCTAAACCTGCATTAAATAGTTCATTATCTTCTAAAAGCTTAACAGTATATACAACTGTTTCTACGGATGTATGTGACTTTAAATATTCGTAACCTTTAGCTACAATTTCTTTAAGTGCATTTTGTTTAGCAATTTTCACTTCTAAACTTGTAGAAGATTCTGAAAAGAAACCACCGTGTATAATCAGTTTCATTAACGATCTATTTTAGCGTATTTGTCGCTTTCTTTTTTGTGATTTTTATTGATAATCATTTTGTGTGTTTTTAAATCAAAATGATCATGCATTGACATTACATGTACTACTAAATTTTCAATGGAAATAGGTGTACCCATTGGTATGTCTGTAATATTAGTGTCTTTAATATTTCTACCATCCACAATAATAACTAAACCCGAACCTATCGCCTCCATCTCATGTCCGTTCTTTATAAACAAGCCAGTATCTTCTCCTAAGCCCACACCCAAAATCATTGGATTGCTTACCACAGCCTGAAACAATCTTCCTATTCTACCTCTATGAACAAAATGTGTATCTATGATTACATCGTTTATTAATCCTAAGCCACCAGTAATTTTTATTTCACCTTTCAATAATGCCTCAGAGCTAGAACCTTGATAAATCATATTGTTCGAAGCAGCTGCAGCACCTGCCGATGTACCGGCCATTAAGAAATTTGTATCTTGATACTTTTTAATTAGTAAATGATGAAATTCGGTTCCACCTAATATTGAACTTAATCGAAGCTGATCTCCACCTGTGAACATCACTACATCAGCTGCTTGTAATCTATTTACAAACTCTTCGCTATTTGCTTGTTCTCTTTGAGTAATATTCATTACTCCACAATTCTCAGCACCTAAATATGAAAAGGCTTTCACATATTCATCACCTACAACATCTGGTATTTGTGATGCAGTAGTAATGATTTCAATTCTTGAATTCTCAGCGTTTTCCGATTCTAGTAGAATTCTTTTTAAGATGCCTTTCTCAAAAAAATTCAGATTCTTTTCTATATCGTCTTGATAGTATTTTTCGGTAAAGCTACCGGTATCTACTGCCCCCCCAAGTATAATTAGCTTACCAACTGGTGTCATATTTTTTAATATTATTTTAACATAAAATACAAACAATGATATGAATATTTTTAAATATTTTCATTAATTTACAAGGCAAACTAAACATATAGTATGAAAATATTGAGCATACAAGCGCTTCGAGGTCCGAATATTTGGAGTGTAAAACGCAAAAAATTAATACAGATGCGCCTAGATTTAGAAGATTTAGAGCAGCGACCTACCAATAAAATAGATGGATTTGCAGAAAGACTTGAGGCAATGTTTCCAACTATGTATGAACATAGATGTTCAGAAGGTGTGCCAGGTGGGTTCTATTCTAGGGTAAGAAAAGGCACATGGATGGGACATGTTATTGAACACATTGCCCTAGAAATTCAAACACTAGCTGGCATGAATACTGGCTTTGGTAGAACACGTGAAACCAAAACACCTGGTATATATAATGTTGTATTCTCTTATACAGAAGAAAACGTTGGTATGTTCGCCGCTGAATCATCTGTTAGAATTGCTGAAGCATTAATTAATGCTGAAGAATATGATGTTGCTGCTGATATTCAAAAGATGCGAGAGATTAGAGAAGAAGTGCGTTTAGGTCCGAGTACTGCTTCATTAGTCGACGAAGCTGTTGCTAGAGATATACCATGGATTCGTCTAGGTAAAAACTCTCTTATACAATTAGGTTATGGTAAACATCAAGTAAGATTTCAAGCAACAATTACTGATAAAACAAGTAACATCGCGGTTGATATTGCATGTAATAAAGAAGCAACAAAAAGAATGTTATATGAAGCTGCTATTCCTGTAGCTAAAGGAGACATAGTTTTTGATGAAGAAGATCTAAAGAAATGCATTGATAGAATCGGATTCCCGATTGTTATTAAACCATTAGATGGTAATCATGGTAAAGGTGCAAGCATTAATGTTTTAAATTGGGATGATGCTGTTGAAGGATTAATTCACGCTAAAAAATATTCTAGAAAAGTTATTGTTGAACGTTTTATCACTGGTTATGACTTCAGAGTTTTAGTAATTGATAATAAAGTTGTTGCTGCTGCTCAACGTGTTCCTGCTCATGTTAAAGGCGATGGTGTAAAAACAATTGAAAAATTAATAGAGATTGAAAATAAAGATCCGAGAAGAGGATACGGACATGAAAACGTATTAACAGAAATTACTGTCGATAGAGATACTTTAGATTTATTAGAA
>JBKCCA010000483.1:0-1170 GCA_046305595.1 bacterium | reverse complement strand
TGTATGTTCAAAATGTGCAGATGGTAAACCGTCTTTTGTTTTGATCGTCCAGCCGTCATTCAACTGCCAGATTGCCGCTTTACCCATATTAATCATTGGCTCTATCGCTATCACTAATCCTTCTATAAATTTCAAGCCAGTGCCTTTTTTGCCATAATTAGGAACTTCTGGTTTTTCGTGTAGATGTTGACCGATGCCATGACCTACTAATTCTCGAACCACTCCATAACCATGTTTTTCTGCATGCTCTTGACAGGCAAACGCCAAATCTCCCATTCTCTGTCCTGTTACTGCCTTTTCAATCGCTTTGTATAAACACTCTTTCGTTACCCTTAGCAATTGCTCTTTTTCTGATGATATTTCGCCTACTGCAAATGTATATGCCGAATCACCGTAATATCCATTTTTATAAACTCCACAATCAACAGCGATTACATCGCCTTCTTTCAACACATCTCCTTTAGCTGGTATACCATGAACAACAACGTCATTCAATGATAAGCATAAAGAGTTGGGGAAAGTACCACCATAACCTTTGAAAGCTGGTGTGGCTCCGTTATCTCTGATAAACTCTTCTGCACGTTTATCTAATAACATAGGGTCAACGCCAGGAGCTATCAGTTTTGCAACTTCTGCTAATGTTTTTCCAACAAGTAAAGAACTCTCTCTTATTAATTCAATCTCTTCGTTTGTCTTATATTTAATCATACGATCGACGAAGATTTATTTATACGGCTGTTGCTCCCGCTGGAGTACGACCTTTAATACGTCCGGTTTTCATCAAACCATCATAATGACGCATCAATAAATGACTTTCAATTTGTTGTAAAGTATCTAACACAACACCTACCATGATTAATAACGAAGTACCACCATAGAAATTAGCGAATTGTGAGTTGATTCCAACGATTACTGCTATTGAAGGTAAGATCGCTACGATAGCCAAGAATATAGATCCTGGTAAAGTAATTCTCGAAATTACTGCATCAATAAATTCACCTGTTCTTTTACCTGGTTTAACACCTGGTATAAAACCACCATTTCTCGTCATATCATCTGCCATCTGTGTCGGATTTACAGTGATAGCTGTATAGAAATAAGTGAAAGCAATGATTAAGAAAGCAAACAATAAGTTGTAAGAAACTGAATTAGGGTTACCTAGGTTAGTAC
>JBKCCA010000482.1:0-2253 GCA_046305595.1 bacterium | reverse complement strand
AACGGTGAGCCATAATCGCTTCACCTGCTGTTGCAGTTAAAACGTTATTTCTTAATCCGATGATACCTCTCGAAGGTATTTCAAATTCTAAATGTTGTAAATCACCCTTTGGCTCCATGATTAGTAAATCACCTTTACGTTGAGTTACTAATTCAATTACTTTACCTGCAACTTCCCCCGGAACATCAACAATTAAAGTCTCTATTGGCTCACATTTTTTACCATCAATTTCTTTGATGATAACCTGTGGCTGTCCGACTTGTAATTCGTAACCTTCTCTTCTCATTGTTTCAATTAACACTGACAAGTGAAGAATACCACGACCGTAAACGATGTAAGCATCTGGCGAACCTGATTCTTCAACACGTAAAGCTAAGTTCTTCTCCATCTCTTTCATTAAACGATCACGCAAATGACGAGAAGTAACGAACTTGCCTTCTTTACCGAAGAAAGGAGAATTATTTATGGTGAACAACATGTTCATTGTTGGCTCATCAATTTTAATAACAGCTAAAGCTTCTGGGTTTTCGAAATCAGCGATTGTATCACCAATCTCAAATCCTTCGATACCTACAACTGCACAAATATCACCGTTATGTACTTCTTCAACTCTGATTTTACCTAAGCCTTCAAAAGTATATAATTCTTTAATTCTTGATTTAACAATTTTACCATCTTTCTTCATTAAAGAAACTGGCATGTTTTCTTTGATCATACCACGAGCAACACGTCCAATTGCAATACGACCTACGAAAGATGAATAATCTAAAGAGGTGATTTGCATCTGAAGAGTACCAGGGTTTTCAACTGGCTCTGGGATATGTTCCAAGATTGCATCTAAAAGCGGAGTGATGTCTTCAGTTTGGTTTCTCCAATCTGTGTTCATCCAGCCATGTTTAGAAGAACCGTATAATGTCGGGAAATCTAATTGTTCTTCAGTAGCCTCTAAGTTGAAGAATAATTCGAAAATAGATTCTTGAACTTCTTCTGGTCTACAGTTTTCTTTATCTACTTTATTAACAACAACAATAGGTTTTAAGCCTAATGATAATGCCTTTTGAGTTACGAAACGAGTTTGAGGCATGGCACCTTCGAATGCATCTACTAATAATAATACACCATCTGCCATTTTTAATACCCTTTCTACTTCACCGCCAAAGTCGGCGTGACCAGGAGTATCGATAATGTTGATTTTATAGTCTTTGTAGCGTACCGAAACGTTTTTTGAAACGATGGTAATACCACGTTCTCTTTCAAGGTCGTTATTATCTAAAATCAACTCGCCAGTTTCTTGATTATCACGAAAAAGGTTCGTTTGATGTAAAATTTTGTCAACCAAGGTCGTTTTACCGTGGTCAACGTGAGCAATAATAGCTATATTTCTTACTTTTTGCATAGGGCGCAAAGGTAGGGAAATATTTGGGAATCTGCTAATAAAGATAATGTTAAGAGGATTTGAATTACTGTAAATGCAGGATTTTAAATAATCCTGCATAAATAGGTATAACTGGTGGCACGACTTAAGTCGTGCCACCAGTATTATACTAGATTGCTAGTTCTTCCCCAATCTTCCTCATCGTTAAACTCTTATGCTTCAATTGAAATTTGCGCATTGCTTCCTCGTGATTCACTTTTATGTAGCCAAATGTGTCGAAATGCATCGCGATGATGTTATTGCAATTTATAAAGTCAGAGCAGATGATGGCATCGTCGACATCCATCGTAAAATTATTGCCAATAGGCAAAATGGCAATGTCAGGTTTCCAATACTCTCCTATCAATTTCATGTCTTGTGTTAAAGCGGTATCGCCTGCATAATAAATTCTTTTACCATCGGCCTCAATGATAAAGCCAGCTGCTTGGCCGGCATAAGAACCATCAGGGAAAGAACTTGAATGCACAGCATATACCATTTTAACTTTCCCGAAATCGAAATTCCAACTGCCTCCAATATTCATCGGATGTGTCTTCTTAACTCCATGCTTCAATGCCCACTCTGAAATTTCCCAGATGCCAACTATGGTCGCATTACATCCCTTAGCAATTGCGATAGTATCTGCAATATGATCTGCATGTCCGTGCGATTGTAAAATATAATCACATTCTATATCATTAATCTCTATAGAACTTGCTAATTCATTAGCTGAAATAAATGGGTCGAATAAAATTTTAGATTGACTGGTCTCTAACAAAAAACAAGAATGGCCGTAATAGCTAAGTTTCATATTGATAAATTTTTCAATTTCAATTTAA
>JBKCCA010000481.1:0-3175 GCA_046305595.1 bacterium | reverse complement strand
TGTATGTTGGCTATTTTTTTTTAACATTTTTTTTTATCTAATATAAATCTTTTTGCTTTTTCGTTATAGCCTTCTACAACTTAATTATTTGTATTAATCGTATACCATGAAGCGACCGTAGCACCAGCATATACAGCACCTAAGCCACATGCATAGTTACCATCCATCATAATACAATCACTCACTAAATCGCGACGTTCTAAACGAATGTCGAGCGGATAAGCATAGTGATCTTTGATGTATTGAATACCCAACTCTAAAGCTTTGATATTCGGTGCGATTAATTTTTCTTTACCTTGAAATTGTTCTGCTAATAAATCTTCGAGTACCTGCAACTCAATGTTTAAAAGGGCTGAGAGCGCACCAACATAAATTATATTTTTGAACAACTGACGTTGACGAGGATCTTGGTATTCGCGAATACACATTTCCATCAATGGAATACCGATGAAATTAATGTCATCACGATAATATTCAGGGTTTAATCCCTTCGTACTATCGTACATAAAATATCCGCCAGCCTTCACACTCTTCACATCTTTCGCCATGCTTTGTGGATTCACGCAAACCATTAAATCTACACCTTCACGACGACCGAGGTAACCTTTTTCACTCACACGTACATCGTACCATGTAGGTAAACCTTGAATGTTAGAAGGGAAAATATTTTTCGGAGTCACGAAGACACCCATTCTAAAAATCGCTTTCGCAAACATTAAATTTGCGGAAGCAGAACCTGTACCATTTACGTTCGCAAAACGAACGACAAAATTATTTACTTTACCGCTATCTGACATTGATTCCCTGCTTTTGTAACACTATAGAAAAATTTCTGCATATCCCAAGCTGAAGTTGGGCAACGTTCTGCGCATAAACCGCAATGCAAACAAACGTCTTCATCTTTTACCATCACACGTTTAGTGCCTGGTAAAATATCTGAAACAAGTAATGCTTGATGAGTATTTAAAGCAGGCATTGTTAATTTATTTCGAAGATCATTTTCATCTTCTTCGTTGGTGGTGAAGGTTAAACATGCCGTCGGACAAATATCAACGCAGGCATCACATTCGATACATTTATTTTCGCTGAAAACAGTTTGCACGTCACAGTTCAAACAACGCTGTGCCTCTTTGAATCCGAGTTCATGATCAAAGCCCAATTCCACCTCTACTTTACGATTGCTCAATGCCAATTCTTTTTGCACCATCGGCACTAGGTATCTATTATCGATCGCTACATAATTATCGTATGACCATTCATGAATACCCATTTTTTGACTTACTAAATTCACGAATGGTGAAGGTCTATTCGTAAGACTATCGCCATTGCAAAATAGGTCAATAGAAATCGCCGCTTGATGCCCTTGAGCAACTGCGGTAATTACGTTCTTAGGTCCGAAGGCCGCATCACCACCGAAAAATACTTTCGGCAATGTCGACTGAAAAGTCGTAGCATCAACCACCGGCATTGTATATTTATCAAACTCTAATCCGAGATCTTTTTCAATCCATGTAAACGAAGTCGATTGACCAATTGCGATCAATACTTCATCAGCTTCAATGAATACTTCAGGTTCTGCGGATGGTACTAAATTTCTTTTCCCGTTCGCATCGTATTCAGCAACCACCTTCTCAAACATCATACCTTTTAGTTTGCCATTTTCAACGACAAAACTTTTCGGCACATGACAGTCGATGATTGGAATATCTTCATGCATAGCATCTTCAATTTCCCATGGCGAAGCACGCATTTCAGAGAATGGCGAACGTACCACGACCTTAACATCCTTACCACCTAAACGACGAGAAGTACGACAGCAGTCCATCGCTGTATTACCACCCCCCAACACAATCACCTTCTCACCTATTTTATGTGTATGCTCGAAAGCAACACTTGCTAACCATTGAATACCCACGTGTACACTAGCACCTGCAGCTTCGCGACCAGGGAGTTCCCATAAATCACGACCTTTCGGCGCGCCGGTACCAACGAATATAGCGTCGTAATCTTTCGTCAACACTTCTTTCATACTCTCGACTTTCGTTTTGAAATGAGTATGAACGCCCATGTTTAAAACGAAATTCGTTTCTTCATCAATGACCTGTTCAGGCAATCGGAAAGAAGGAATTTGCGAACGCATCATACCACCCGCACGATCTTGATCATCGAACAAATGAAGTTCGTAACCAAGCGGCGCCAAATCTCTCGCAACAGTAAGTGAGGCAGGTCCGCCCCCGATCAAAGCAATCTTCTTACCATTCGGAGCAAAAGGACCTTGAGGCATCATCGAAGTGACATCCCCTTTATTATCGGCAGCTACACGCTTAAGACGGCAGATGGCAACGGGTTCTTCTTCGACTCTACCACGACGGCAAGCAGGCTCGCAAGGGCGATCGCAAGTTCTACCGAGAATACCCGGGAAAACGTTCGACTCCCAATTGACCATATAGGCTTCGGAGTATTTTTGAGCAGCTATTAAACGTATGTATTCAGGAACTGGAGTGTGAGCCGGACAGGCATACTGACAGTCTACAACCTTATGGAAGTATTCAGGGTCTTTGTAATTGGTTGGTTCCAAGGTCTTAAATAAATTTTTGAATGTAGTTTGTACAAAGGTAAATTTTAATTGTACGTACAAAATAAGAGGAATTGGGGAAATTATCAACAATTTTCGTATTACGTAGTCAAATTGACGTATTCAGTATTCCGTATTCAGTATTCCGATTCACGATATTTGAAGGGCGTAACAATGATAATGGATAGCAACTGTAGGGGGCGATTCCATCGCCCCGCCTAAGATATCAAGCAAATCGATATTCGATCTGCTTGTCGTGTAAACGGGGCGATGAAATCGCCACCAACGGGTACAAACAACAATCATCGTGTCGCAAAACAAAAATTCTGCATCGGAATACTGAATACTGAATACTGAATACTATTTTTGCTTCATGAGTTCACTACACACGGGATTAAAAGATACAATCGTAGCATTGGCGACGGCAAACGGCATTGGGGCAATTAGCGTAATTCGTTTATCGGGAGATCGTGCGATTGAGATTTGCAATAAAGTTTTCAAGGGGAAAGATTTAGAGAAAGTAGCGAGTCATACGGTTTATTTTGGTACCATCCGAAGTGATGAAAAAATAATTGATGAAGTGCTGGTCAGTGTTTTCAA
>JBKCCA010000480.1:0-10200 GCA_046305595.1 bacterium | reverse complement strand
TGCTCATACTTTTTCTTGGCAAAAAATGGCTTCGAATTATTTGAAACTATACCGATTGCTTGCTGCTCGTTAAGGGCACGAATGCTAAAACTGAATAGAAAAATATAAACATATTTTGTCCGGTTTGCATTTCTAAAATCGTATCAATCATGAACACCGCAACAAACAATACGCTGAATAATATATAAACTGGTTTCTGATTTCGCCATGCTGTAATAAATGTATTAGACAGCAAATAAATTAGGAATAATAATCCAACTGTTCCATAACACACCGCATAAAAAATATATTGATTGTGTATCAATACCTGATTTTCTTTTTTAAGTCCGAAGTCTCTCACCTCATACTGCCTTTTCATTTCATCTTCTAAATCAGCAGCTGATGTACCAAATACTATGTTTTTCTTGTAAATAACTAATGCATTCTCCCATGCTGCAAATCGCTGTGAAAGTGAATAAAAATTAATGTCTTTGCCAGATTTATACCTGTAGATATCATACTTTGTATTTTCAATTCTTTCTTTTACAGGTGTGATAGTTTTGTATGCTAATACAGGTAGAATTATAGCAAATGCAATTAGTAACAGTCCGATTATGTATTTTTTACTACGGAATATATCAATCAATATTTCTGAAAGTATACAAATGTAAACTGCAACAATGCCAGTTCTATAAGCTAATACATGCAATACAACAAATAAGTAAACTGCTATAATTGTTAGAATTATTTTTTCGATTTTTTGACTAGTACTGAACCTAATTATTCCATAGCAAAATATGATCGATAAGGTTGTAATGATGCCAAAATGGATATGAAATAGTCCGCCAGTCGCCTCTATATTCTTACTATTCTTAATCATCCATGTATATAATTCATAATTATTTATTAATCGAATTAATGTTGAACTGATTATAAATGTTACAAATAGTATACAAGTGTAAAAGATGAATTTATAATACTTAACAACATATTCTTTCAAAATGATTATGCTGAAGGGGAAAATGATATAGGGTAAATTTTTAAATAATAATTCTGACCATTTATTTTGATTTTCTACTATAGGGTAACAGATGACGCCAAACATGTATAAAATAAAAGGAAGTATAAATACTCTATTCTTATGAATGTCTTTTATATTTTGTTTGAAATTAGAATTTGTGAAAGCAGAGATTAATAGAACTGCCGGACTAATACTAAGCATTGCTCTAGAGAAGAAAAGGCCAATGAAAAAAAGAATTACACCGACAAAAAATAAATATTTTGAAATGAGTTCTTTAATCATTTATGAATTCTTTTTAATGAGCGTTCTTAGTTTTTGGTATTTTAAATATACGCCAAATGCAGAAATTAAGGAAATACTAAATCCTTCCCATGAATCTAAGAAGCCTAATTTTATAATATAATCCCTAATGAATTTTATATGAGGTTTTATTATGAAGTGATATAAATTTGGCTTTACTCCTTTTTTGAATAATTCATCTGCTTGTAAACTTGTGAATTTATCGAGCTGTTTCAGATGATCAGAAAATGTATAATATGAATAGTGTAATAAATCACCTTCTAAATGTATTATTTCTGAAGCATGGTTATGAATTAAGACTTCATGAATTGACTCCCCGCCCCATTTGTTTAAGGTTCTATTATATATTCTGCATTTAACATCGGGGTACCATCCGCAGTGTTTAATAAAACGACCGCAATAATTTGTTAAACGATTAAAAGAGTAAATATGATGATTGCTAAGATTTATTTTATTGATTGATTGAATAAGTTCTTCAGATAATACTTCATCTGCATCTAAAGAAATTATATATTCATGAGAAGCATGTTTAGCTGCAAAATTTTTCTGTTCTGCATAACCTAAAAAACTTTGTTGAATAACTTTTGCTCCTAAACTTGTTGCTATTTCAGCAGTTCTATCGTTTGAATATGAATCTACAACTACTATATCATCAGAAATTTTCAATGCAGATTGAATACAATTTGCAATATTTTTTTCTTCGTTAAAAGCAATAATGATGACTGATAGTTTATTCATCAACAATAATTATTTAATAATTTTATAGTTTTTATATTCACCAACTCTATAGCCTGTAAGTGATTCAATAATATTTGTAACTCTATAGTTAAATGGCACTTTCATTTTCGTTGGATCAAAACTGAATTTCCAATTAACTGCATTGATGCGATTTTTCATAACCGCTGGATGTGTGCCATTAAATAACTTCAGTCCGTCTACTTGCGAATAATCAAATTCATTAACATCCGGAATATTATTCTTCATCCACTGATCATCGTGCCAAAGTTTGTTAAAGTTCTTCTGTTTGTCTTGCTGTTTCGATGGATGTTTCACCCATCCGTAGTGATAAATAGAAGCATCGATTTGCTTCACATTTAATTTTCTACCATCAATTCTGAAGCCTTGTGCATCTTTATAAGATCTAATGTTTTTAAAATTTCTTACTACACGTATTTCTTTTCTATACCATCTTTTAGAAGTGCCGATATAATCATACGAACCATAGAAGTGTGAGTAATTGAATAAAAGTCCCTCGACATTTTTATTATTCAAATCCTCTTGCATTGCATTTTTGATGATGGGTAAATATTTTTCATGTACACATTCATCACCTTGAATATAGAAACACCAATCGGTATCGGCAGATATTACATCGAATGCTTTGTCAGTTTCAACTGCAAGTACGCGACCACCTTCACGTAAAGTATCATCCCAAACAGTATCTATGATTTTAATTTTTGTAGTATTAATAGATTCAATGAGAGTGCGAGTTTCATCATCAGAATTGCCGAGAGCGACGATAAATTCATCACAAATTGGCAGAATAGATGTTATAGCTTCAACTATTGGGTAGTCAAATTTTATGGCATTACGTATAAAAGTAAATCCAGTAACTTTCATTGAATATGAATATTATGCTAAAATACTATTTCTGTTGATTAAGAATTAAGTATTTTTATTTACTTTGAAAAAAATCGATGATGAATTGGGATTCACTAAATAAAGGAATAGAAAATGCGGATGTAAGGTCATTAGCACGCGCCATAACAGGTGTGGAGAATGACTTAGAGGGGTATTTAGATTTTATGATGTCATTGAACATCAATAGAAATATACCCATCATTGGCATTACTGGTCCACCTGGTGCTGGCAAAAGCACCTTAGTCAACGCATTAATTTCGGAATTAGACAAAGAGAATAAACGAATAGGCATAGTTGCAATCGACCCAACATCACCCTTTCATTTCGGTTCATTATTAGGTGATCGTATACGTATGGCAGAGCATTTCTTGAATCAGAACGTGTACATCAGATCATTAGCAACACGAGGGTCTTTAGGCGGATTATCAGCGAAGACGATAGAGATAACAGATGTGATGCGAGCTTTTCCTTTCGATTATATTATTGTAGAGACAGTGGGAGTAGGGCAGTCGGAGATAGAGATCGTCGGACTAGCAGATGTAACGGTATTGGTATTAGTGCCAGAGGCGGGTGATGAGATACAAGGTATTAAATCAGGAGTGATGGAAATCGCTGATGTATTTGTGGTGAACAAAGCAGATAGAGAAGGTGCAGAAAGTTTTATAAGTAATATTAAAAAGATGTTGCATGAGAGAGCAGATTCGGGTTCTGCGCCAAGTGTTGTAAAAACCATTGCATCTCACAACGAAGGTATATCAGAATTAAAAACTGAAATCGACATTCAATTGTCAAACGAAAAATTAAACACACGAAAGAGTTTATTAATTGCCGAAAAAGCATATCGATTAATTCAAACAGAGAGAATGAAGTCGGTAAATAAGAAAGAATTGTTAGCGCAAATAAAAATTGAATCAGAGAAAGAAGATTTTAATTTGTATAGGTTTTTAGAGAGATATTATTAAGATTTCAAACCTTTATTATACTCATCTGATTTCCCTTTTGCGATACTCATTGTCTGCCAATTATTTCCTTTTAAATGCTTTGCTATAAATACAATTTGCCCAACATGATATGAATAATGAGCAATTTGACGGTTAATAGCTTTTAAGGCAGATTGCTTTTCATTTCTGATACTCACAATTTTTTGAAGATCATCACCATTCATTGATTCTAACAAATCGAAAACTATTTGCCAAGCATTATTCCATTGATTTAACAATTGATCTTTTGTTAATTTTTGTTCTAAGAATTCTTGATCGCGATGACGATCAGGTTTCTCACCATCCGAAGTAAAAAAATCAATAAATCTTGAACGAGCATTGCCGATCATGTGTTGCATGATGATGGCAATTGAATTCGATTCATCATCAATTAAATAATGAAATTGTTCTTCAGTAACTTGTTCAAGAGCTTTGTCGGCAATTGATTTGTAGTTCTTAAAATTATTTAAGGCTACAGAAATATAATCATTCATATTTTTTGAAGTTGAGTTTATTTTCAAGTAAGATTCTTTTGTCTAATTTAATAGTAAAGTTATCAATATAATTTTGTGTAATTGAAGTATTACATACTTGGTAATTTGAATAGCGTTTTCGGGTATATTCATTATAAGAGCTAAACGACCAATCTTCAGCAGATAGGCAGAGCTTAGCATCTACAGGGTTGTTATGTATATAATCAAAAACTCTTTTTAAGTAGCTTCCATTATCATCAACTTTTATAATTTTCTTTTTAGTATTCTGTTGAAATAAAGAACCTACTCTTTTTTCTTGTTGGTTAATTCCCCTAGTATAGCTAGACAATAAAATTCTTAATCCGTTCGATACATTATGAGCATTTTCATTAGTAGAAATTAGTAAATGAAAATGATTGGGCATTAAACAATAAGCTAGAATATCGCAATGCGGAGCTAGATGTTTTTCGATTTTATTACAGAAGTAATGATAGTTTTCTTCGTTGAAGAAAATTTTTTGTTTGTTAATTCCACGATTAAAAACGTGAAAGAAAGAATCAGCACAGAATCCCATACACTTTTTTGAGTAAAGGTATGTAAGAGAAAAAAGAAGGCGAGATTAAGAATGCAGGATTAAATAAAAACCTGCATAAATAGGTATTACTGGTGGCACGACTTAAGTCGTGCCACCAGTATGATTATTTCAATCTTTCTCTGATATCTAAACGATGTTTTCTAGCAGTGTCGGTTGCGATATCGTAACCCGCATCCATATGACGAATTACACCCATCGCTGGGTCGTTATGAAGTACGCGCTTGATACGTGCTTCAGCATCGGCAGTACCATCTGCAACGATCACCATACCTGCATGAATTGAGTAACCTATACCAACTCCGCCGCCGTGATGTAATGATACCCAACTAGCACCACCTGCTGTATTGATCAATGCATTTAAGATCGGCCAATCTGCTACTGCATCAGAGCCATCTAACATTGCTTCAGTTTCTCTATTTGGTGATGCAACAGAGCCAGTATCTAAGTGATCACGACCAATTACGATTGGTGCTTTCACTTTTCCTTCTGCTACTAATTTGTTAAATGCTAATCCGGCTTTCTCACGTTCACCTTGACCTAACCAACAGATACGAGCTGGTAATCCCTGAAATGCAATTCTCTCTTGCGCCATCTCTATCCATCTTTTCAATTCTTTATTTTCAGGAAACAATTCTAAAATTAATTTATCTGTTTCGTAAATATCTTGAGGGTCGCCCGATAATGCTGCCCATCTAAACGGACCTTTACCTTCGCAGAACAAAGGGCGAATATATGCAGGTACGAAACCTGGGAAATCAAATGCGTTTTCTACTCCAACTTCTAATGCTCTACCTCTTAAATTATTTCCGTAATCAAAAGTAATTGCACCACGCTTTTGTAATTCTAACATTAGACGGATGTGATGCGCCATTGTAACATAAGAGCGCTTTACATAGTCATCTGGATTAGCTTCTCTCAATACTTTTGCTTCTTCAACACTCATGCCTTGTGGGAAATATCCTACCAATGGATCGTGTGCCGATGTTTGATCTGTCAATACTTCTGGAGTGATATTTCTTTCAATCATTCGCTCTAATAAATCAACAGCATTACAAAC
Organism: bacterium; assembly: GCA_046305595.1. GTDB lineage: Bacteria > Bacteroidota > Bacteroidia > Sphingobacteriales > Sphingobacteriaceae > JAEYZM01. Next base: position 4,154 of record JBKCCA010000480.1, on the reverse strand, counting down.
CACTCCGATTGAAATTGCTTCTTTATTTTTCTTCGCTTCAACAGCTCTATCTATTGCTTCATCGATATCATGCATCATGATGTCGATGTAACGTGTATCAATTCTTTTTTGAATTCTCCACTCTTCCACTTCAGCAGCTAAACATACACCTTCGTTCATCGTCACTGCTAATGGTTGCGCACCACCCATACCTCCAAGTCCGGCCGTTACCGAAATAGTTCCACTCAATGTTCCTCCAAAATGTTTTCTTGCTACCGCTGCAAAAGTTTCAAAAGTACCTTGTACGATACCTTGTGAACCTATGTAAATCCAAGAACCCGCAGTCATTTGTCCGTACATCATCAAACCCTTATCTTCTAACTCATTGAAGTATTCAAAGGTCGCCCATTTTGGTACTAATTGTGAATTCGAAATAATTACTCTTGGTGCATCTTTATGTGTTGGCAAAATACCTACTGGTTTACCTGATTGCACTAATAAAGTCTCATCTTCATTTAAGTCTTTTAATGCTTTTACAATTAAATCAAAAGCCTCAGGGTTACGAGCTGCTTTTCCTCGACCTCCGTAAACAATTAACTCTTCTGGTCTTTCTGCAACATCAGGGTCAAGATTATTCAATAACATTCTTAATGCAGCTTCTTGCACCCAACCTTTACAATTAAGGGTTGTACCTGTAGGAGTCTTTGTTTTGCTTAGATCTATTGTATCGTATTTTTTTGACATAAATTTGTGATTTATTCGTTATTTGTGCTGTACATTGCAAAAGTAATAAGCTTAAGCGAATTATAAACATTTTCTATTAACTTTGTGTCGTGAAAAAAGGCCTGATATACATCGTTTTAACTCATATGCTGATATTAAGTATCAGTATATCGAGTCTGCCTTTATCATTATTACATACCCACGAGCACGCTCAAGTATGTGAAGTTAACAGCGATACTCCCTTAAAGTTTAGAAATGATAATGATGCAAGTCCGGTTCACTTACACGAACATCAATCTGATTGCTATCTATGTTTTCAAAATCATATCAGTGCTGACAAGGTAAGTGTAAGTTCTTATAAACTTGTTGAATTATCACAAACTCTAAAATATTTTTTCATTACTTCGGATGTCAAATCTGTTGTACTGTTCTACACTCAAGGAAGAGCACCACCTCAATCAATAGGTTAATTTTACCTATTTCTTTTTATTCCTTGATTTAATTTATGCATAAGAAATTATGGCTACTGCTGTTGCTTTCTATTAGCAATAGTTTGTTTGCTCAAACTAGTGATTGTAATTATCATTTGAAATTGAAAATTGTCGATTTCGAATCTGACATTCCTATGCCTAATGCAGTTGTTGTTGTTAATAAAGTATCTTATTTTTCTAATGATGCCGGGATGGTACAAATCAATAAACTATGTGATGCTTCTATTGAAGTGCAAGTAAAATATATTTCTTACAATACACAGAAAGTAAACATTGATTTAAACAAGCAACAAGAGTACGTAGTCAAACTAAAATCGAATGCTAAAAATTTAGAAAATGTAAATATTATTTCTGAGCGCACAAACATTCAAACTAGCATGTCGAAGATTGAGTTGAAGGGAGCTGAATTAGAGAAGACGCGTGGACTTTCATTAGCAGATGCATTGAAAGAAATTCCGGGTGTGACAACTTTGAATACCGGACCTACTATCAGCAAACCAATCATCCAGGGAATGCATAGTTCAAGAATTTTAATTATCAATAATGGTATACGACAAGAGGGACAGCAATGGGGCACTGAGCATGCACCAGAAATAGATGCATTTATTGCGAATAAATTGACTGTCATTAAAGGTGCCGGAAGTATTAAGTATGGTTCTGATGCAATTGGTGGTGTGATCTTGGTAGAGCCTAAACAATTACTAGATTCTGCAGGTATCACAGGAGAAATAAATGTCGTTGGTATTACGAATGGGCAACAAGCTATTAGTTCTGGTATTTTAGAAGGTATGCTTAAAAAAAATCCGATTCAATGGAGAGTTCAAGGTACACTAAAACGCTCGGGCGATTTAAACGCTCCTAATTATTATTTATCGAACACTGGATTTTTCGAAAGGAATTTTTCATGGGCACTAGCATATAAACACAAACGATTGAATGTTGAATTATTCTATTCGCAGTTTAATACTGATATTGGAATTCTACGTGCAGCTCATATCGGCAACTTAACTGATTTAGCAAATGCTTTTAACTCTAGTGTTCCTGCTTATACTTCTAATTTTAGTTATAAAATCAATAGACCAAAACAAGAAGTTTTGCATGAACTATTTAAAGTAAAGTCTGACTATCTCATTAATGAAAACTCAAAGTTGCAATTAGTGTTAGCTCGTCAATATAATATGCGTAATGAGTTTGATAAAGACCTACCACGTAATGATTCTCTAGCTGCATTAAATTTGCCTGAACTTCATTATGAGATTACAACTTATACAAGTGATTTAAGCTATCAGGTTCAATTTAATTCTAAATTAAGTAGTTCAATCGGTATTACCACAAATAATCAACGAAATACTTTTGAAGGTCGACAGTTTATACCCAATTTCATAAATGATAATTATGCTTTGTATACAATACATCAGTATAAATTAGATAAAGTAATGTTTGACTTCGGTATGCGCTATGATTATAGAAATTTGAAAGTATATAAAGCAATGTCAAATGGTAGTGTTTACTCACCTGAAAGAACTTTTGATAATTTGACTTTCAATGCCGGTGTTGATATAGAAGTAAATAAATACATCGATTATCATTTGAATATTGGTACAGCATTTAGAGCGCCTTCTATAAATGAATTACATGCTAGCGGACTTCATCATGGAGAAGGTAAATACATAATTTCTAAGGAGAATTTAAATGCAGAAAAAGCAAGAGCAATTATTACAGGTATAGAAATTAAATCTTATAAAAAAATCACTGCTCATATAGATGCATATTATAAACAAGTCGATAATTTTATTTATCTGAATCCGGCGATGAATACGGTTCTTAGTATTCGTGGTGCTTTCCCTAGTTTTGAGTATAAGCAAACTGATGCTTATTTCACAGGTATCGATGCACGTTTAAATTATCAACTAAGTAGTAACTTCAGAACATTACACAAAGCTAATTTTATACAAGCATTCAACATTAGTGATAATGAATACTTGCCTTTTATACCTGCAGATAGATTTGAAAATAGTTTACAATATCAATTCAAGAATTACAAAACTTTTGAGAATGCTCAATTTACATTTAATGTCTTAAATGTTTTAAAACAAACTCGATTGCAAGAAAATTCTGATTATAAAGATGCGCCAAATGCATATATGTTATTAAGTTTCGATGCAAGTAGTACAGTTAATATAAATAAGGAACATATAGAAGTAGGATTAACAATTAACAATTTATTAAATACAACTTATAGAGAATACATGAATGCTTTTCGTTATTTCAGCGATGAGCAAGGTCGATCAATTGTTATTAGATTGAAATATCATTTTTAAAAAATTAAAATTATGAAAAACAGAATTATAATATTAAGTATTGCTTTGATTACTTTTTTATCAGCTTGTAAAAAAGATGATAATAATGTCTATACCCCTAATCCTATCAATGAAGAAGAATTAATTACAACAGTAAGCTTATCATTTCAAAGTAATACCTTCCCTACACTACCTATAGTATATAATTACAGAGATCTTGATGGTATTGGTGGTAATGCACCTACAGTTGATACCATTAAAATCAGCAAAAACTCTATCTACATGTTGAAATTGTTTTTCTTAGATGAAAGTAAAAACCCTGTTGTAGATATTTCTGACGAAGTAGCAGAAGAGGCTAATGATCACTTAGTAGTTTTTGCTACTGATACAAATTATTTAAAGATAGATATTTCTGATTTCGATACTAATACACCGGCATTGCCACTCGGACTTAATTCTTTAGTGACTGTTAAAGGTCCGATTAGTACAACATTACGTGTTACTTTGAAACATCAACCTGGTATTAAGAACGGGGATCCTAATTTAGGGGAGACAGATGTGGAGGTTGTTTATCCGGTGGTTATTTACTAGTACATAATACGTGAAAAGAAAATAGAAAAACGGGAAAACGGGAAAACGAAAATTGTAGAGCCCATAATTT
>JBKCCA010000479.1:0-18483 GCA_046305595.1 bacterium | reverse complement strand
ATTGTCATAGTATAATTTAAATAGGATACGAAAATAGGAAAAAAATGTAAATTTAATCTTGTCAAATAAATAGTATTTTTGATCGTTATCATTGAAAAAATTAGCAGATGAAAAAAACACTTTTATTCAGCATATTATTTGCTTTACTACTTTATAATGAAACTTTTGCAGAAGAAATTCAATTAAATGCTCGAGTTAAAAAAGCTACAATCTATTGGCAATCAGCTAGCATTGAAGCAACAGCTTCTAAATACCTCAATAAAGGAGAGCATTTATTGATCATTGAAAAAATGCCTAACAACATAGATCTCAATTCAATACAAGTGCTTTCTGACAGTAAATTCAATATAGTATCTGTTGAATCTAGAATTGGGAATCCTGATAATTTCAAAAAAAGTAAGCAATACCAGGACTTAAAAGATAGTTTAGAATCATATGAAGATTCATATGAATTGATAAAGATTAAAAAGTTCGCTGTTGATGAAGAAATAAGCTTGTGGATTAGCAATAAAAACATTGGAGCAAAAGCTGGCAATGTAGTTGAACTCGAAGACTTGGCTGAAGTTTATAAAACTAGAATACCACAGTTAAAAAGAGAGTCGTATGTCTACGAAAAAAACATGTTGAAACTAAAAGAAAAGTTAACATATTTTCAAGAATTAATTAAAGAAAAAGGAAGTCAAAACAATGTAGATGTTTTGGTTAGAATCATGAATCCGGAGAGTCAGAACGTTGACTTAACCTTAAAGTATTTATGTTACGATGCAGGCTGGACAGCCTTTTACGATATCAGATCAGAAGATAAGAGCGATGAAATATCTTTTATATTAAAAGCTAATGTTTGGCAAAATTCAGGTATAGACTTTAATGATATTGAGCTTACACTTTCAACTGGTAGACCTAATAATAGCAGCGTTAAACCAGAATTATATGATTGGAGATTGAGTTTATCTCAGAATGAACCTAGAGTGATTACCTATTCAAAACCATTAATAAATGCTGAGGTAGCAGGTGATCAAGCCATGGTGATGAAGTCACAAGCTCAAGGATTAAGTTCATTCGTAGAAACATCCGAAAGCATGAATAAAATCGAATATCATATCACCAAATCATATGATATTGTAAGTGGTACAGGAGTAAAAATTGTGGAGATACAAACTAAATCTGCTAAAGCTAATTACAGATATGTTACTATCCCTAAACTAGATAACAAAGCGTATTTGATAGCGAGTATAAATGATTGGGACAAGCTGATGTTAACCAATGCAGAGGCAAATGTATTTATCAATGGAGCATTCATTAGTAAAACAGTTATAAACCCTGCAATCATTGAAGACTCATTAGAATTCAGTTTAGGAGATGATGAATCAATCAAAGTTGAAAGAAAGCTGGTGAATGATCAAAACAGCTCAAAGACTATAGGCTCTACTAAGAAGATTAACCAGAAGTACGAAATTAGCGTTCGTAATACTAAATCGAAAGCAATAAAAATTGATGTATTAGATCAAATTCCATTAAGTGGAGATAAGAGTATAGAGATAACTTATACAGCACAAGATGGAAGTATAGAGCCAGGTACTGGTAAATTAACCTGGTCGTACACCATTAACTCTGAAGAGACAAAAAAAATGAGCTATCAGTTTGAAATTAAATACCCTAAGAAAATGATATTAGTTGGTTGGTAATAATTTTTCGATATTCGTTTTCTATTCTATACTTTTGAGCATAAATTAAATTTTAATAAATATGAATTACGATGTAATCGTTTTAGGAAGTGGTCCAGGTGGTTATGTAGCTGCTATACGTGCTTCACAATTAGGTTTTAAAACTGCAATAGTTGAAAAAGAAAGCTTAGGCGGTATTTGTTTGAACTGGGGTTGTATACCAACTAAAGCTCTAATAAAAAGCGCACAGGTATTTGAATATATTAATCATGCTTCAGAATATGGTATTAAAGTAGGCGAAGCAAGTGCCGATTTTAATGCAGTAATAAAAAGATCAAGAGATGTTGCCGATGGCATGAGTAAGGGCATACAGTTCTTAATGAAGAAGAATAAAATCGATGTCATTATGGGAACTGGTAAAATCAAAAAAGGTGGTAAGTTAGAAGTAACAGATGCTGAAGGTAAAAAAACTGAATACACAGCAAAACACACCATTTTATCAACAGGTACAAGATCTAGAGAATTGCCAAACTTAAAGCAAGATGGTAAAAAAATCATCGGCTATAGAGAGGCAATGACATTATCAACTCTACCAAAATCATTGGTAGTAGTAGGTTCTGGAGCAATAGGTTGTGAATTTGCATATATTTATAATGCAATGGGTACTAAAGTTACCATTGTAGAATTTCTAGACAATATCGTACCATTAGAAGACGAAGATATATCTAAAAATTTAGCAAGATCGTTCAAAAAATCAGGCATCAATGTTATGACGAGTTCATCAGTTGAATCGGTTGATACTAAAGGTGACCTTTGCAAAGTGAATATCAAAACAGCAAAAGGTATGGAAGTTATCGAAGCAGAGGTAGTATTATCGGCTGTAGGTGTTACTTCAAATATTGAGAACATCGGATTAGAAGAAGTAGGTGTAAAAACAGATAAAGGCAAAGTCGTAGTTGACGAGTTTTACCGCACAAATATACCAGGTGTTTATGCAATTGGAGATATAGTACCAGGTCCGGCTTTAGCACACGTTGCTTCAGCAGAAGGTATCATCTGTATAGAAAAAATCAAAGGCTTACATGTAGAGCCATTAAATTACGGTAACATCCCGGGTTGTACATATTGTTCACCAGAGATTGCATCAGTTGGTATGACAGAGAAAGCTGCAAAGGCTGCAGGTTATGAAATCAAAGTAGGTAAATTCCCTTTCAGTGCATCAGGTAAAGCAAGTGCTTCAGGTGCTAAAGACGGATTTGTAAAAGTTATTTTCGATGCAAAATATGGTGAGTTTTTAGGCTGCCATATGATCGGAATGAATGTTACTGAAATGATAGCAGAGGCAGTAGTTGCGAGAAAATTAGAAACTACAGGACACGAAATTATAAAATCAGTACACCCTCACCCTACTATGTCGGAGGCTATAATGGAGGCAGCGGCAGATGCAAATGGAGAGGTAATACATCTGTAATTTTGAATTAAAAATTCAAAATTAAAAATTAAGAGTTAAGAACGGGTTTGTACTGATTTTAAAATAAGTACAAACCCTTTCTAGCTACTAGCTACTTAAATACTATCTAATGAGAATTCACTCTATCAACACCGGCCTCTTCAAACTCGATGGTGGCGCTATGTTTGGCGTAGTACCCAAATCAATTTGGCAAAAAGTTAATCCCCCAGATGAAAACAACATGTGCACTTGGGCTATGCGTTGTTTATTGATTGAGGATGGTAATAGATTGATCTTAGTAGATAATGGTATAGGTACGAAACAAGATGCAAAATTCTTTAGTCATTATTATTTACATGGTGATGATTCATTGGAAAAATCTTTAAAGGCATTAGGTGTCGAGCAGAAAGATATTACAGATGTTTTATTGACGCATTTACATTTCGATCATTGCGGTGGAAGTATTGTAAATTCTAACAATGCAGCGGGTTGGGAATTAGCATTCCCTAACGCTAAATATTGGTCACACAAAGACCATTGGGAATGGGCAACAAAACCAAACCCAAGAGAGAAAGCTTCTTTTCTAAAAGAGAATATATTACCTATACAAGAGAGCGGACATTTAAATTTTATTGATGAAAACACATCGTTTTCAGAGAATATAGATTTAAGATTTAGTTCTGGACATACAGATCATATGATGTTGCCAGTGATTAAATACAAGGGACAAAAAATTGTATTTTGTGCAGATTTAATTCCGTCTTCTGGACATTTAGGACTAGCATGGGTCATGGCATATGACACAAGACCATTGTTATCTATGACAGAAAAAGAGGAACTATTAAAAATTGCAGTAAAAGAAAACTGGATATTGTGTTTTGAGCATGATGCAAAGGTAGAATGTGCTAAATTAATAGAAACTGAAAAAGGTATAAAAATCGAAAACAGCTTTTTACTATCTGACATTTAATCATTTTTGGTAAATCAGGTATGATTTTTGCTGATATAAGCCGAAATAAGCTGTTTTAAAGAATATTGTACAATATTTAGTACATTTCAGTATATAAAAGCTAATTGCTTGAAATAGACAAATAATAAACGTATTTTTGCAGCCCTTTAATATTAGAATACAGGAGGAAAATGAGACAACTGAAAATTACCCAGTCAATTACCAACAGAGAGAGTCAGTCATTAGACAAGTACTTGCATGAAATCGGTAAAGTTGACTTGATTACAGCAGAAGAAGAGGTAATACTAGCTCAAAAGATTCGCGAAGGAGACCAAGCCGCTTTAGAGAGATTAACTAAAACCAACCTACGTTTCGTAGTTTCGGTAGCTAAACAATATCAAAACCAAGGTCTTACATTAGGTGACTTAATCAATGAAGGTAACTTAGGTTTGATTAAGGCAGCTAAGAGATTTGATGAAACGAAAGGATTCAAATTCATTTCATATGCAGTATGGTGGATTCGTCAGTCGATTTTGCAAGCAATTGCAGAACAATCAAGAATTGTAAGATTACCATTGAACCAAGTAGGTTCATTGAGTAAAATCAGTAAAGCATTTTCAAAATTAGAACAAGAATTTGAAAGAGAACCTTCACCAGAAGAATTAGCAGAAATATTAGAGACTACAGTAGATAAGATCTCTGACACTATGAGTAATTCTGGTCGTCATGTTTCTATGGATGCACCTTTTGTTCAAGGAGAAGAGAATACATTATTAGATGTATTAGAAAACCAAGATACTCCTGACACAGATAGTATGTTAATTAACGAATCTCTTAGTGAAGAGATTAAACGTTCATTGGCAACATTAACTGAAAGAGAAAGAGAAATTATTGTATTGTTCTTCGGATTAGGTACGAATCATGCCCTTTCTTTAGAGGAAATTGGTGAAAAATTCAACTTAACACGTGAAAGAGTTCGTCAGATTAAAGACAAGGCGCTACAACGTTTAAGACACACTTCTAGAAGTAAAATATTGAAATCATATTTAGGTTAATAAAAACCTAAGAATTGTGAAAAAGATTGAATGTTAATTAATTATTAATGTTCAATCTTTTTTTATTTTTGCGGCATAACAAAACACTAACAAAATATCATGCTAAACAAATACGAATCTGAATTAAACGACTGGATAGCGAAGGAAAAAAAGGCGATACGGTTAATTAACGTGGTCGGACAACTATGGTTTGATCATTCTATCGAGCTTATCTTATTTAGAAAGCCTTTAGTTGATGTAAGTGCTAGTGAAATCTTAGGATACCACTTATATGCTAGAAACATCGTAGGTAAGCCAATTACTATCGATGAGACTTATGCATTAGCTGAGACTATTCATAAATTAGAAGTAGCACCTTCAAGAATTGATTTAGGTCGTTTAGCTTCTGAGTGGATTGCAGAGAAAGTCAATTTTGATTCAATTGAATCATTCGTTAAAACTAAGCTAGCTGCACATATCGGTTTAGATAAAAAAGTATTAGCACCTAAAGATGTTGTATTATATGGTTTCGGTAGAATCGGACGTATTGCTGCACGTGAGTTAATCATGCAAGCTGGTAAAGGTGAGCAATTAAGATTAAGAGCTATTGTTACCAGAAGCAATTCAGACAAAGACATCTCTAAAAGAGCTGACTTATTAAGATATGATTCAGTACACGGTGCATTCAACGGAACCATTGTTGAAGATTATGAGAATAAAGCATTAATCATAAACGGACAAACAATTCAAATGATTGCTGCAAAAGATGCTTCAGAAATAGATTATACTCATTACGGTATCAATGACGCATTAGTAATTGATAACACTGGTGTATTGAGAGATCGTGAAGCATTATCTAAACACTTACTATCAAAAGGTATTAGCAAAGTATTATTAACAGCACCAGGTTCTGGCGTACCAAATATTGTTTTCGGTGTAAATCACGACGGACATGATGCAAACGAGACGATTTTCTCAGCAGCATCTTGTACAACAAATGCAATTGTACCAGTATTGAAAGTTGTTGAAGATGCTTTTGGTATTGAAAAAGGACATATTGAAACAGTTCATGCCTATACTAACGATCAGAACTTATTAGATAACTATCACGATAAATATAGAAGAGGTCGTTCTGCTGCCTTAAATATGGTAATTACAGAAACAGGTGCCGATAAAGCAGTTTCAAAAGTTTTACCACACTTAACAGGTAAATTAACAGGTAATGCAGTACGTGTACCAACACCAGATGTTTCTCTAGCAATCTTGAACTTAAACTTTAAAAGAGAGATTACTATAGAAGAAATTAAAGAAAAATTAAATCAAGCTTCTTTATTTGGTGACTTAGTTGAACAAATTGAATTCTCTATTTCTAATGAATTAGTATCAAGCGATTTAATCGGTAATTCACATGCATCTATAGTTGATGGTCCGGCTACCCTAATAGCAAAAGACTCTAAAGGTGCTGTATTATACGTATGGTATGATAACGAATATGGTTATACTCGTCAAGTAATCAGATTAGCTAAATCAATTGCTGGTGTTATCAGATTAAGATACTACTAGTCAAAACATACTCTAATAAAAAAGGTCTGAAAATTCAGACCTTTTTTATTTTATAGACTTGTTAACATATTAACACCATGCAACTTAATAACTTAATTACCAATAACTTATTTTAAATTAATTAGACTTATTTTGCACAATTCATGTGGATAATAAATATCATAAATTAACAAATTTTTAAGGGATATTTAAGGTTCCTAAGTTCTATTTCAGAACATCTAGGTGAATTTAAAACAAGGAGGAAAAGTGAGATTAAAATCATTAGAAGTCAAAGGCTTCAAGAGTTTTGGAGATAAAATTAGCATCAATTTTGATGATGGTATTACAGCTATCGTTGGTCCGAATGGTTGTGGTAAATCAAATGTGGTGGACTCTATTCGCTGGGTATTAGGTGAGCAGAGTACAAAAACATTACGTTCAGAGAAAATGGAGAACATAATTTTCAATGGAACGAAAAATAGAAAGCCAGCCAACTTAGCGGAAGTATCCTTAACGTTCGATAATACTAAAAACATCCTACCTACTGATTATTCAACGGTAACAATCACAAGAAAGCTATACAGATCAGGTGAAAGTGAATATAGATTAAACGATGTTCAATGTCGTTTGAAAGATATTACCGATTTGTTTTTAGATACAGGTATTGGTTCTGATTCTTATTCAATCATCGAATTAAAAATGATTGAAGAGATCTTAAATAATAAAGATAATTCTAGAAGATCATTATTTGAGGAAGCTGCTGGTATATCAAAATATAAAATCAGAAAAAAGCAGACCTTAAATAAATTAAAAGATACTGAAGATGATTTAAATCGTGTCGAAGATTTATTATTCGAAATAGAAAAGAATTTAAAGCAATTAGAAAGTCAAGCAAAGAAAACTGAAAGATACTATAAGCTTAAAGAACAGTATAAAGAATTAAGTACACAGTTGGCATCGTATAGAATTGTCGGACTTAAGCAATCGATGCTAGATTTAGAAGATAAAGAGAATGTACATAATTTAGATAAGAACAAATTCAGTACTGATATCGATTCTATAGAAGCTAAGATTCAAGAAGAAAAATTAGAGAGTTTAAATAAAGAAAAGAATTTAGGTGTTCAACAAAAAGCATTAAACGATCATATTTCAAAAATTCGTTCTTATGAGAATGAAAAGAAAATTAAGAATGAACGATTAACATTTTTACAAGAGAAAGAACGCAGACTATCAAGTGATTTAGAACTCGATAAATCTTCAGTGCATGGCATTCAAATGCAAATGCAAACCTTGGAACAAACAAACCAATCAGAGCAAAAAATATTAGCCGAAATAGAATACCAACTTGAGCAATTAAAAAACGAAGTTGACATCCTGAAAGAAGAACACCAATTAGGTAGAACTAAGTTAGAACAAGCTCAACAAGAGTTACAACATAACCAAAGTATCATCTATAAAAACGAGAAAGAGTTAGAGATTGTAAAAATTCAAAAAGAAGGCTTAGAGCAAGAGATTGCAAGAAATAATACCGAAACAAATCTTCGTAAAGAAGAGATGGTAGAGTTCGATAAAGAGATTGAAAAGCTTGAAGGACTGAGCAAGGAGAAAACTGAATTTTATCAGAAATTACTTAGTTCAGAAGAGAGTTTAAAATTAGAGATCGAAGCAGCTGAAAAGAAAATCAATGAAATGAAAGATCGATTCGCAAAAGAATCGAGAATTTTAGATGCTAAACAAAATGAATTTAATTTAACTAAAAGTTTAGTTGAAAGTTTAGAAGGTTTCCCTGAGTCGATTAAATTCTTAAAGAAAAATACAGAATGGTCGAAGAACGCTCCTCTCCTATCTGATATTTTATTCTGTAAAGAAGATTACCGTATAGCTATTGAAAATTACTTAGAAAGTTATTTGAATTACTATGTAGTTGATACCTATCAAGAAGCTCTTGCAGGTATACAATTACTTGGGCAATCGGCAAAAGGTAAAGCAAACTTTTTTGTATTAGAAAGTTTAAAAGAAATAAATCCGGCTAACAATAATGACAATCAAAATGAATTAATTTCAGCATTGAATGTTATTAACGTTGATTATAAATATCAACGATTAGCAAATCATCTACTATCAAATGTTTGGGTGATTGATTCGAATGAAGAAGCCTTTATAAACAAAGAGACTGACTCACAAAAAATCTATTTAGCAAAGTCGGGTAAGTTCAACAGAACAAAAATTTCATTATCGGGTGGCTCTGTCGGATTGTTTGAAGGTAAGAGAATTGGACGTGCTAAAAACTTAGAAGTTTTAGAACAAGAGATCAAAGACATCAATGCATTCATCGATCAATACAATAGAGAAATTGATGACCTTGTTTTTAGATTACAAGAGTTAAAACAGAGTACTAAGAACGAAGAAATTTCTAGTATCAAAGATGAAATTAACAAAGTAAATACAGAGTTGATTTCATACAAAACTCGTCAAGAGCAATACAATAATTTCATCAGTGATAGTTCTGTTCGTAAAGAAGATATTCAAAGAAAAATTGAAGATTATAATCAGCAGTTAAGCAGTATGATTCCAGAATTGGAAACAGCCTTAGCTAAAAAAGATGAGCTTCAAGAACATTTACAAGATGCACAGTTAAACTTCAATAATTTAAATGATCGATTAACAGAAATGAGTGCAGAGTACAATCAACGTAACATCCAGTTTCATCAGCAACAAAATAAAGTTAGTGGAATAGACAAAGAGTTAGAGTATAAGCTCAACAATTTGAAGATGTTGCAAGATCGTATCAACATTAATCAAAGTGAATACGATGCAGCGAAAGCAGGCATCGAAGAAGTGATGGTAACACATGATACTTCTGACACTGAATTAGTGGCGATGTATAATGAGAAAGAAGAAATGGAAAAAGCTACAGCAGAAGCTGAGCAAATCTATTACGGTTCTAAAAACATTATCACAGAACTAGAAGAACAACTTAGAGTTATTCGTAACAATAAAGAACAAGCTGAGCAAGTTTTCGAATCAATTAGAGAACGTAAGACAGAAATAAAGATGGAGTTAACTTCATTAAAAGAAAGACTTTCTGTTGAGTTCGGTGTCGATATAGATGAATTGCAAGAGATTGAAATACCAGAAGGTGAATCAGAAGATCAATTACGTATAAAAACAGAAAGACTTCGCAACCAAATTGATAACTACGGTCCGATTAATCCTATGGCCATGGAAGCATACGATGAAATGAATAAACGTTATACCTTTATTCAAGAACAAAAGGCTGACTTGTTAAGTGCGAAAGCATCATTGTTAGATACCATAAAAGAAATCGATGATACAGCGAAAGAGAAATTCATGGATGCCTTCACTCAAATTCGTGATAACTTCATTATCGTATTTAGATCATTATTTAACGAAGAAGATTCATGTGATTTAATTTTATTAAATCCGGAGGACCCATTGGAGTCTGATATTGACATCATCGCTAAACCAAAAGGCAAACGACCGTTAACCATCAACCAATTATCGGGTGGTGAGAAAACGTTAACTGCTACAGCGATTTTATTCTCATTGTACTTATTGAAGCCTGCCCCATTCTGTATTTTTGATGAGGTTGATGCTCCTTTAGATGATACGAATATTGATAAGTTCAACAAGATCATTCGTAAATTCTCTGATGAATCGCAATTCATCATCGTTACACATAACAAACGTACAATTGCTAGTACTGATGTAGTTTACGGTGTTACCATGGTAGAACAAGGTGTTTCAAGAGTGGTGCCAGTTGATTTACGTCAGCTAGAGCCTGTAAACTAAAATTACATACATATTATAGCTGAATGGTCGAATATTTTCGAATATCTTAAACCATTCAGCTATTTTTGCGTCTTAATATTTCTAAATCAAACCACAAAACGTGAAGAAACTTTTATTGAGTATATTTTTTATCGCTCTTTCAACAATATCATTTGCACAAAATGCTCAAATCAAGGGCAAACTTACAGACCAAAATCAAAAAGCATTAATAGGTGCAAGACTAGAATTACTCTCCTTCCCTGATACAAGTAATAAAAAATATGCTTTAAGCAATGAGATTGGTGAATATAATTTCGCTTCACTGAAGTCAGGAAACTACCTTTTAAGAGTAAATTACTTAGGCTACCAAGCTGCATTTAGAAGAGTTAGCATAAGTTCTAATTCGGATGTTCAAACTATCAATATCGCACTTCGCCCAAAAGTTGACCAATTAAAAGAAGTTACCGTAACAGACAAAGCAATCATTGGAACACAAAAAGGAGATACGAGTGTATTCAACGCAAATGCTTTCAAAACAAATCCAGATGCTACTGCAGAAGACTTAGTAACCAAAATGCCAGGTGTAACCATGGTTGATGGAAAAGTACAAGCACAAGGAGAACAAGTACAGCGAGTGTTGGTAGATGGCAAACCATTTTTTGGCGAAGATCCATCCGCAGTATTAAAAAACTTACCGGCAGAAGTGATTGATAAAATCGAAGTGTTCGATAAAAAATCAGATCAATCGCAATTCACTGGTTTCGATGATGGTAATGCACAAAAGACATTAAACATTGTTACGAAACCGAGTTTTAAAAATGGAACATTTGGTAGAGCATTCGCAGGTATAAACTTAGATGAGCAGTACAAAGTCGGACTTAACATCAATCAATTTAAAGACAATAGAAGATTTACGATTTTGTATCAGAGCAATAATGTAAATGAGCAGAATTTTGCGACAGAAGATTTGTTAGGAGTGGTGGGTACGAATTCGAGTAACCGCGGACAAGGTGGTAACAGAGGTGGTGGTAGAGGTGGAATGATGGGTGGCGGCATGATGGGTGGATTCGGTGGTAATGATGCATCGAATTTTCTGGTGAATTCAAGTAATGGTATTAACACAACACATGCTTTCGGATTGAATTATAGTGATAAATGGGGTAAAAAAATAGACATAAGTAGTAGTTATTTTTTCAACTATACTAAAAATACAAGCGTAAGTAATACTGACAGAAATTTCATCACAGGTTCTGATCAGCAATTGAAATATTTAGAAGATAACATCTCATCGAGTGAAAATTTTAATCATCGCTTTAATTTAAAGTTTGATTATAAAATAGACACCTTTAATAACATTACTTTTCAACCGAGATTAAGTTTTCAAAACAATAAAGGTTTAGCTTCAATCATTGGTGTTAATACTCAAAATGCTACAACAATTTCTAATTCGGTTAACTTACAAGAATCTGAATTGACAGGATCGAATATTTCTGCACCATTGTTGTATAGAAGATCGTTTGCAAAACGCGGACGTACATTTTCAATCAACATCACTCCTTCTTATACTAATCATGTAGGTGATAGTTATTTGAAAAACGAATTCAATTCTATTACCGATAGCACATTCAATGATACATTGAACCTATTGACAAATCTCGATAAATACACCATCGCGATTAGTAATAACATCACTTATACTGAACCTTTAGATTCATTTAATGCAATAATTATTCAAGCAAATTATAATAGAAATTATAATAATTCTGATCGTATAAGTAATGCTTACTCTATTGCGAATGATTCTTATTCAGATTTCGATTCTAGTTTAAGTAATACCTTTAAAAGTGTATATACCACTCAATCTGTAGGCTTAGGCTATAGATTTCAAAAAGGAAAAATGATGTGGTCGATTAGCATGAATGCTCAAGAAGCAATTTTGAATAATCAGCAACAGTTTCCTCAAGCATTTAATTTAAACAGAAAATTCTCATCGTTTCTACCATCAGGATTTATGATGTATAGAATAGATAATAAGAGAAACTTAAGAATGTTCTTTAGATCATGGAATAATGCGCCAAGTGTTGATCAATTACAAGAAGTATTAAATAAAACAAACTTAACTCAATTAAGTATCGGTAACGATGATTTAGATCAAGACACCAGGACCTTTGGTGTAATTAGATATTCGTCAGTCAATACAACGAACAATACCTCTTTCTTTGCAGTATTAAGAACAACCTTCACCAATGATTATATAGGTAATAGTTCATTCGTTGCAAAAAAAGATACGGTGTATAACGATGTTCCATTAATTGCTGGTGCTAGATTAACGAGACCGGTAAACTTAGATGGTTACTATAATGTAAGCACATTGATTTCATATGGTTTCCCATTCAAATTAGTTAAGTCGAACATCAATGTTAACTTCAATGTAGGTATTAGCAGAACACCTAGTATTGTAAATGATATTGAGAATTTTGCAACGACACCAACAACCGGATTAGGTATTGTATTGTCATCAAACATCTCGAAAAACTTCGACTTCACTTTATCTACTCAAACAAATTATTCTGAACAAACTAACTCTGCTCAACCAGAATTAAATTCAGCATTCATCAATCAAGAAAACAAAGTAAAATTCAACTTAATGCCTTGGAAAAAATTAGTATTAAGTACTGAATTTACTCAAATGATTTACGAAGGTATCTCTGACCCATTAAGCCAAAACATCTTATTATGGAATGCAGGTATCGGATATAAGTTCATGAAGAAAGATGCAGCTGAAATTAGATTAACTGCATTTGATATCTTAAATCAAAATCAATCGATTGTTAGAAACCTAACTGATACATATACAGAGGATGTTTATACGAATATATTGCGTCAGTATGTGATGTTGAATTTTAGTTGGAAGTTCTCTAGTTTCTAGGGTAGGGAAGAAAAATTGAAAATTGAAAATTGAAAATAGTTAATGGGGAATTGAGTTATTGTGTTAATTAGGAAAATTTAATTAAGATTAAATTAGTATTGGTTTCGTATCTCCCCGTTCTTAACTCTTAACCCTTAACTCTTAATTTTCATCAAAAACCCGCTTCCTTCACAGCCTCTAACAATGCATCACACATCATTTCATTGCCTGCAATAAGCGATCTTCCAAACACTGGGTCATTACCTCCGTTGAACTCTACACATCTACCACCGGCTTCTTCTACGATAAGTATACCGCCTGCAACATCCCAAGGATTTAAATTGTATTCAAAATAAGCATCAAATCGTCCACATGCTACATAAGCCAAATCAACTGCTGCACTACCTAATCGACGCAAGCCATGACTTTCTTGCATAAGGTTCGAAAACAAGGTCATGTATTGTGGTAAGTAATCGAATTTATAATATGGAAATCCGGTTGCTAATAATGAATCTGAAATCTTCTCTGTTTTTGTACATGAAATAACTTCGTTATTCAAAAATGCACCACCTGATTTTATAGCATGAAACATTTCACGTTTGCCGATTTCATACACAAATCCTAATACTAATTGATCATGATGTTGTAAGCCTACGCTGATTGAATAAATAGGTAAACTATGAATAAAATTTGTTGTACCATCTAATGGATCAATGATCCAGGTATATTCTTTTTGTTCTGTAGAAATTGTTTGCTCTTCAGTGATGAAACCTGCTTGAGGTAAAATTTCAGAAAGTGATTGAACTAATTTTTTTTCAGCAGTTTTATCAACGTATGAAACTAAATCATTTTTACCCTTATGCTCTGTTTGATTTTTTTCAAACAACAACGATTGTTCTTGAATGTAATTGCCTACTGTTTGTATAGCCTCTATTGATTGTTTGGCAATAAAATTTAAATCAAGCATCTTTTGGTAATTTAACTTTAAAGGTAAATACTTTATGTAATCTAAAACTTAATAATGCTATACTACCTACTGCTATTAATCTTGCAAAGGTTGGCCATATATAAAATACATCCACCAATAATTTCATCATAAAATAATTACCTACGAAAGTAATAGCAGCAACTAAAATATATCTTACAAATTGTTCACGACCTCTAATGTTTGACTCTTTAAACACAAAATATTTAGTTATTAAAAAATTGGTAATTAAACCTGCAGTGAAAGAGATACACAATGTTGCAATATGTGCACCAATGGAGATATGTGAAATAATTAAGGGCTCTTGTTTTAAGATATAATGATAGACTAAAAAGAAAGTTGCAACGTCAACTAATGTTGCAGTGCCACCCGAAAAAATATATCGTACAGCCTTATTATTATAAGCTTTCTTAGGAGCTGTTCTTATTCGCTGACGAATATGTTTTCTACTTATCGCTTTTCTACTTTGCTGACTCTCCATTCTTGTTATATGATTTAATTGACCACACAATACCTACTATACCTAAAATAACAAGTATAGTTGAAATCAATTCAGCTTGTGTAAAGGTAAAACCTGAAACATTATATAACGTATTTACTCTAATCTTCTCAATGAAAAATCTCTCTAAACCATTCAAGACTAAATAAATCGAAAACATTAATCCCGGTTGAACGATCTTCTTTCTTATACTCCACAAGAAAGCAAAAATTAACAATGCCATTACCGATTCATACAAAGGTGTTGGAAATACAGCCTGCGGAAGTTCCATGCAATGACGCCCTACACAATTTGCAATAGGTACACCTTCTGATAATACGTTATGCGGATATTTGTAAGCCCATGTCCAGTTGGGTAAAAACCCCATCCACTCTGGCTTTGCAGCAAGATTCACAATTCCCCAATCGCCGTCACCAGAGAGTTGACATCCTAAACGACCTATACCGTAACCTAACATTAGGCCTGGCGCTGCTGCATCTATTAAATGAATAAACCTTATGTTATTAGACTTCGCATAATAATATACCGCTGCTAATCCTACTATTAATCCGCCGTAAAATGTTAAGCCTGAGAAAGACAGCAATGATTCAACCGGACTCTTAATAAAATCGTTCCAATTTTCTAAATTGTGAAATAACTTCGCCCCTATTAATCCAGCTACTGCCGCAATCATAACGATATTACCCATCAAATCATGAGGATATAATTCGATAATCTTGGTAACAGGTTTAGGTAATTTCGTTTTCTCTTTTTCATTATAAGTATAGTAAGCAAAAACCGCAGCCATAATTAATCCGCCTATGAAATTACCCTTCATAGACAACACTACTGCTGGCGGATCTATTGTAAACTCTGCATAGTTGAATACGATATATAGAATTTTAAATCCTAATAGAAACCCAAATAAGCCATTCAAAAATAACTCATTTCTACTAGCAGGTAACCCTTCTATAACAGTTCTCTTTATTGGCATCATCAAGCCTAACTGACTCTTACGTTTTAACTCTGCAGCTATTATGTAATGCCCGATGACAAATGTCATCGCCACCATAAAGCCGAACATTTGAATCGGAAGTGGCAGGTTTATGCCGAAGAGGTCTTTTAATAAATCTGATAAAGTTGGATACATGTTAGTATGTTAGTAGGCTAGTATGTTAGTAGGCTAGTGCTAGTAACTAATTACTAGTTACTAACGTTTTTCTATTTTCGTTTTTCTTAACAATTAATTATGTGCATTCACAATCTCCGTCACTTCCTCTACATCAACATCTCCATCTTCAGAGATGCCGACTAAATGAACTAACTTCAATTCATTTACTAAAACGGGGTCGTACTTGGCTCTTACTTTAACATAGTTGCGAGTAAAGCCGTGCATGTATCCGTTTTTTTGATCTGCTTCAAATAATACTTCTAAATCTTTATTTAATTGTGTTTCGTAGAAATATCTTCGTTTCTTTTCTGATAAAATCGTTAACATCTTATTGCGTTCGTTTCTATCGCTACCAGGTACTGAACCCGACATATCTATTGCTACTGTATTTTCTCTTTCTGAATAAGTAAATACATGTAGATACGAAATATCCATACCATTTATAAAATCATAGGTCTCAATAAAATCTTCTCGTGTTTCACCAGGGAAACCAACAATAACGTCTACTCCAATGCAAGCATTAGGCATCAATGATTTTATTTTTTTTACTCTATCACTATACAATTCTCTCTTATATCTTCTACGCATCAATGCTAGAATTTTATTTGAGCCCGATTGTAATGGAATATGAAAATGCGGCACAAATCTTTTAGAAGTAGATACAAACTCAATGATTTCGTCGCTTAACAAATTAGGCTCAATAGATGAAATACGAATTCTGTCAATACCTTCTACTTCATCTAAAGCTTTGACTAAATCAAAGAAATTATATTTACCCTTCTCACCAAAATCACCAATATTAACTCCTGTTAAAACTATTTCTTTTACTCCGGATGATGCTATTGATTGAGCATTGCTCACAACATTTTCTATGGTATCACTTCTGCTAGCTCCTCTTGCTAATGGGATTGTGCAAAAGGTACAAGAGTAATCACATCCGTCTTGAACTTTTAAGAAAGTACGTGTGCGATCACCGTATGAAAAACTAGAAACGAAATCTTTAGCTTGTTCTATTTCACGTTGATGAATTTCAGCCTTGTCTTCTTTCTTTTTTGCTTCACCAATGTATTCTATCAATTGAAATTTTTCTGCTGCACCTAATACAATATCTACACCAGGTATTTCAGAAATCTCTTTGGGTTTTAACTGCGCATAACATCCGATTATTGCTACATATGCATTGGGTGAATGCTTGAGTGCTTCTTTAACTACCTTTCTACATTTTTTATCTGCATGGTCGGTCACAGAACAAGTGTTTATCACATAAACATCTGCCTGATCTTGAAACTCCACTTTTTCATAACCATTATCGCTGAATAATCTAGCAATAGAAGAGGTCTCTGAATAATTAAGTTTACATCCTAAGGTATAAAAAGCTACTTTTTTCATTGAAGGCCAAAGATACCAAAAAAGGAGGTTAAAAGGCGAATAATAGCGATACTTTTACACCAAAACGGTCTACATCGTATGGTCTTGTTACATTATTATTCAATTGTAATTGACGGTATTGTAGCCTATAAGCATGATCAGTATAAGTTAAACGGTAGATGAAATCAACACGAATAAGTCTAAATATATTGCTTATACCAAAGCCAGTTTCTACATAAGGTTTGTTTTGTAATGTACTGAATGAATTAGTAATCACTGGGGTTCTATTTTTTGCTGTTAACTCTCCATACACGGCACGCATGGTTACTAATTCTCTCCATTTTAATCTTCTAATTAATGGCACTCTGTTGAAAAAGAATCCCTCGAAATGATGAACATAATCTAATGATATATACTGATCTGAAATGAATTCAAAATAATTCATCATATTAAATGTTGCATTTGCAAAGAATGGGGTTTGATTACCTCTATGTACTTCTAGCAAAGTATAAGGTGCTGCAGAAAATAATTTACCAAAGTTTATCGAATAACGTGAATAGCCTAAGAATCCTAACCTTAGTCGATGATTTATTCTAACGTTAAATCGGTCATAATTTAAATCAGAATCGAAAAGGCCCTTCACACCTTTTATGTACTGCAAGGTCAAAATCGGGAGCTTCGTATTACCGATAATATACCTACGATTATTATCTAAAACTTGATATTCATTCCATGCTAAGCGTGTTTCAAATACAAATTCTGTTGTAGTGAAATCTCGCTGAAATGCACCAACATTTATATTTGAATCTTGACTAGCATTGTAAAAATGTTTGTAATCTATATTCTGAATTGTTAATCGAGTCGTGAAGTTTTTTGTAATATCAATTTAAAAACAAAACCAGCTATAGATTTTTTTATTCATCAAAGCAAAACGAGTGATTTGAGAAGTGGTAACGTAGAGAGAACTTTGTTCGCTGTCGAAAGCCGGACTGTCATCAAACTGATAAGCTAATCCTACTTGGTCAATATCTACACGTCTTTGAACACCCACTTTCGTCCAGAGCACCCTCGACAAAATTCTCTCAACTTGTAAATTATATTTGAACTGTTGGTCTTTTGTACCATAGGCTATATAAGCTCTA
>JBKCCA010000478.1:0-1693 GCA_046305595.1 bacterium | reverse complement strand
GAAAAAGACTTAGTGCTGTTTGCTTATTCAAACAGAATTGAAGTATGGTCGAAAGCTAGCTACGATTCATTATTAAATGATGAGCCAGAAGATTTCGCAAGTCTTGCAGAAGAGGTGATGGGTAAAAACTCAAAAAAAGAGAATGACTAGCTATCATCAACCTGTAATGTTGAAAGAGTGTTTAGAAGGCTTGAACATTCAGCCTGATGGAATATATGTAGATGTCACCTTTGGTGGAGGCGGACATTCAAAAGCGATACTTGAATTATTGGGAGCGAAAGGGAAATTAATCGGATTCGATCAAGACCCCGATGCAAAAGCAAATATCATCAATGATGATCGATTCATTTTTGTAGATCAAAATTTTCAATTCTTAAAAAATCAATTGAGGTTTTTAGGAATTAAAAAAGTAGATGGTATTCTAGCAGACCTTGGCGTCTCATCGCATCAATTCGATGCAGCTGATAGAGGCTTCTCGATCAGATTCGATGCAGATCTTGATATGCGAATGGATCAGTCACGTGAGAAAGATGCTCAATATATTTTGAATAATTACGAAGAGTCTGATTTGCATAAAATATTCGGTATGTATGGAGAATTACAAAATGCTAAAACATTAGCATCCTTAATTGTAAAGTCGAGAATGATAAAACCCATTCATACGGTTGCTGAGCTTAAAGAAATTATAAAGCCAGTGGTGAAAAGGGGTAAAGAGAATCAATATTATGCTCAAGTATTTCAAGCCTTGAGAATTGAAGTGAATGAAGAGTTAGAGGTGCTGAAAAGTTTTTTAGAACAATGTTCTGAAGTCTTGAATCCCTCGGGTCGATTAGTGGTAATGTCATATCACTCATTAGAAGATAGACTAGTAAAAAATTACATAGCAAAGGGAAAGTTTTCAGGTGAAGTGGTGAAAGATTTATATGGTAACTATTACACTCCCTTGGTCTCCGTCACGCGAAAGGCGATTAGCGCCAGCGACGAAGAAATAAAAATAAATAATAGAGCAAGAAGTGCAAAACTAAGAATAGCAGAAAAAATAAATGAATAAAATCAGAGACAACGAAGTGATAGAGCAGATTCAAATCAACAAGATTGAATCTACTGAATCATCATCGCCTAAATCTGAAAAAAAACAAAACGATTCATCTGCTAATAATGCTTGGATAAATCAAGCACTCTCGAAAGAATCTGCAGTCCGTATTTTACCCTTTTTATTATACCTCACAGTTTTAGGTATGCTTTACATTGCTAATAAACATTATGCAGAGAAGAACATACGTCAAATTGAAAAAATAAATAAAGAACTCAAAGAATTAAAGTGGGAACATATGACCACTAAACATGAATTGATGTTTAAAAGTAAACAAACAGAATTAGCGAAATCAACAGCGGCCTTCGGACTTAAGGAGGCAGTAGTACCACCAATTAAAATACTAGTGAAAAAATAATGGGAATTCGTAAAGACATATTACTTCGTGTTTACTTCACATTTGTGTTGCTGGCAGTGTTGGGCATAGCCATTTTCGGTCGTGCAGTGCAAGTGCAAATTTTCCAAGGTGATAAATGGAAAAAAATGAGCGATAGCTTAACTACTGATTTCATTGACGTTGAAGCGGGTCGCGGAAATATTTATTCTGAGGATGGTAGCTTATTAGCGACTTCTTTACCTGAGTATGAAATTCGTATGGAC
>JBKCCA010000477.1:0-1547 GCA_046305595.1 bacterium | reverse complement strand
TGCAAATGCAGACTGCAAGCCTGAAATGCTATTGCAGTTTGGTATTTTAGGTTCTATTTTCATGGAGAGTGTATTTAATGTAAGCAATCCGAAAGTTGGCTTATTAAATATCGGTGAAGAGGAAGAAAAAGGGAACTTGTTAACTCAAGGTGCATACCCAATATTTAAATCATCAGAAGACATTAATTTCATTGGCAATATCGAAGGCAGAGATTTATTTAACGACAAGGCTGACGTGATTGTATGCGATGGTTTTACGGGTAATATTGTCTTAAAATTAGCAGAAACTTTTCACGACTTAACCATCGGTAAAGGTATCGAAAACGATTTTTTTGAGAGATTTAACTACGAGAACTATGGCGGCAGTCCGGTTTTAGGTGTAAATGCTCCAGTTGTAGTAGGACATGGAATTTCCAATGAAATAGCCATTAAAAATATGCTACTATTATGTAAAGAGATGGTGAATAAGGGGATGACTGAAAAAATAAAGGCCCGATTTAACTAAGATTTTTTTAATAAAAAATATATATTTATCCTGCTTCCCAAGCGGGATATTTTTTTAACTGATGATGAATAACAAAATAGTTGCCGCAATTACAGCTGTAAATGGCTATGTTCCTGATTATGTATTAACAAATGCAGAATTAGAAAAACTAGTAGATACAACTGATGAATGGATACTTTCTAGAACAGGCATTAGTGAACGAAGAATTTTAAAAGGCGAAGGCAAGGGTACCTCAGATATGGCTGTTGAAGCAGTAAAAGGCTTGCTTGCTAAAAGAGGTATTGACGCTTCTGAAATAGATCTTTTAATATGTGCAACAACAACCCCAGACATGCAGTTTCCGGCGACAGCGAATATAATCACCGATAAAGTTGGTGCTAAAAACGCATTCGGATTTGATATAAACGCAGCCTGTTCAGGTTTTATCTATGCATTAACAACAGCATCAAAATATATTGAATCAGGTTTGTATAAAAAAATTGTAGTAGTAGGTGGCGATAAAATGTCATCTATCATAAACTATGAAGACCGTACGACATGTATCATATTTGGTGATGGTGCGGGTGCAGTTTTATTAGAACCTTCTTCTGATGGCAATGGTATAATTGATGCAATATTAAGAAGTGACGGATCAGGGAGAGTTCATCTTCATCAGAAAGCAGGTGGTTCTGCTAAACCAGCAAGTAAAGAAACCATAGAAGCTAAAGAACATTTCGTATATCAAGAAGGCCAACCAGTATTTAAATTTGCTGTAACAAATATGGCTGAAGTTTCTGCTGAAATAATGGAGAAAAATAACTTAACATCAGAAGATGTTGCATGGTTAGTTCCTCATCAAGCTAATAAAAGAATAATTGATGCAACTGCTCAAAGAATGGGTGTAGGTCCCGAAAAAGTAATGTTGAACATTCAAAAATATGGTAACACTACTAACGGAACTATTCCATTGTGTTTGTGGGAGTGGGAAAGTCAATTGAAGAAGGGCGACAAATTAATTTTGGCAGCTTTTGGAGGCGGATTTACTTGGGGCTCAGTATATATC
>JBKCCA010000476.1:0-4091 GCA_046305595.1 bacterium | reverse complement strand
ATAATATTCTGCAATACCAGATACAACTGTTCTTACATCAATACCTGTATCTATTTTTAATTTTAATAATTTTTTTGTCTTTGCTACTTTTTCAGCCTCAAGAATTGTTCCCACTCTTATATCCATCTTACTGAAATCGTCAAAACTTATATTTTCTTTTTGAGATTCTATAGTTGCATTATTTAATTCATTCATTTTTTTTGAATCTTCTAATTTTTGCAATTGTTTTTCGATTGCTTCGTCTTCTATCTTTTCAAATAATAATTGTGCTTCAGCAATTTGATGATTATTTGCTAATAAATTTTCATTGCCTGCATCAGTCCATAAATGTTGATACATATTTAACATCTGCTTTAATTTTTCAGATGTGTTTGGTAAAAATGGCTCTGAAAGTATTGCTAGGTTTGCTGAAATCTGTAATCCAATATTTAAAATCGTTTGAACTCTAGCTTCATCTTCTTTGATAACTTTCCAAGGTTCTGTATCTGCTAAATATTTATTTCCTAAACGAGCTAAGTTCATTAACTCTTGTAATGCTTCTCTAAATCTGAATTGCTCTAGTGATTTTGAAATTATATCAGGATATTTTTTTAGTTCTGAAATTAATTCTTTATCGTAATCTGTTAATTCATTTCTAGCGATTACCTTACCATCAAAATATTTATTACTAAGTACTACTACTCTATTAATAAAATTTCCAAAAATAGCTACAAGCTCATTATTGTTTCTTGCTTGAAAATCTTTCCAAGTGAAATCATTGTCTTTTGTTTCAGGCGCATTTGCTGTTAACACATATCTCAATACATCTTGCTTGTTTTCAAAATCTATTAAATATTCATGCAACCATACTGCCCAATTTCTGGAAGTAGAAATTTTATCGCCTTCTAAATTCAAGAATTCATTTGCAGGCACATTGTCTGGTAAAATATAAGATCCGTTTGCTTTTAATATTGCTGGAAAAATAATGCAATGAAAAACGATATTATCTTTTCCAATAAAGTGTATTAATCTAGTATCTTCTGATTTCCAATATTTCTCCCAATCAGGTGTTAATTCTTTTGTTGCTGAAATATATCCGATTGGCGCATCAAACCAAACATATAATACTTTGCCTTCTGCTTCTTTTAATGGAACTTTTACTCCCCAATCTAAATCACGTGTCATAGCACGAGGTTGTAATCCTTGTTTTAACCACGACTTGCATTGACCAAATACATTCGATTTCCATTCTTGATGTGAGTCGATATACTTTTCAATATCGTTTTGAAATCTATCTAATGGCAAAAACCAATTTTTAGTTTGTTTTAAAACTGGTACCGAACCCGATAAAGTTGATTTTGCATTTATTAAATCAGTAGGATTTAAAGAAGTACCGCATTTTTCACATTGATCACCGTAGGCGCCGTCGTTGCCACAGTTCGGACATTTACCTGTAATATATCTATCAGCTAAAAATTGTTTTGCTTCTTCATCATAATATTGATTGGTAGTTTCTTCTTGAAACATACCCTTATCGTACAACTCTGTGAAGAACTGAGAAGCTGTCTCATGGTGAACATCCGAAGAAGTTCTAGAATATATATCAAACGAAATACCAAAGTCTTTGAACGCATCACCCATCATTTTATGGTATTTATCTATTACCTGTTGTGGAGTTATGCCTTCTTTCTTTGCTTTTATAGTGATGGCAACGCCATGTTCATCAGAACCACAGATAAATTTTACATCTTCCGATTTAGCCCTCAAGTAGCGAACATATATATCGGCAGGTATATAACAACCAGCTAAATGACCAATATGTACAGGCCCATTTGCATAGGGTAAAGCGGCAGTAACGGTAAATCTTTTAAATCTCTTTTCCAAAACGTTCAAATAAATGTAATTTGGCAAAGATAATGCTTTAATAGATAATGCTCACACCGAAAAACCTTAAAATAGGAGATACCATAGGTATTCTCAGCACTGCTCGAAAATTTACGAGCGAGCAATTAGAATTTTGCACTCAAATTCTCAATACATGGGGATTTAAAGTTGTTATTGGATCTAGTATTAATGCTGAAGAACACCAGTTTGCTGGTTCTGATCAATTACGTGCCGATAATTTACAAGCTTTTATCGATGACCCTAACATTGATGCTATACTATGTGCACGAGGTGGATATGGCACTATGCGCATTATTGATCAAATAGATTTTTCGAAATTTATTCAAAACCCGAAATGGATTTCTGGTTTTAGTGATGTTACTGTATTGCATCAACATCTACAATCTATGGGCATTGCAAGTATTCATTCTAGTATGCCTTCTTTATTCCCGAATGATTTGCAACATAATACTTTGCTCTCTTTAGAAAATGCATTGAAGGGCAATGAACTAAATTATCGAGTGAAAATAAATATTGATAATTTAAGAATGAAAAATGTTGAAGCTGAAATTATAGGTGGTAATCTTTCTCTTATTTATGCTTTACAAGGAAGTGCCTCAGATATAAATACTAATGGTAAAATTTTGTTTATTGAAGATCTTGATGAATATTTTTACCACATCGACCGTATGATGTGCAGTTTAGATCGTGCTGGCAAATTAAAAAATCTTGCAGCTTTAGTTGTTGGTGGCATGACCGACATGAAAGATAATTCAATACCCTTTGGAATGAATGTTAATGAAATAATTCATCACTACACAAAAAAATATAATTACCCAGTGTTGTTTGATTTCCCAGCTGGACATTGGGAGAAAAATTATGCAATTCGCTTAGGTCAAATTGCGAAAATTGAAATTAAAGATGATGAATATATTTTCTCGCAAAAATAATTACTGATATCTATAAATTACTCCTGAACTATGATCATGACTTGCGCCAGTAACTGATGCTAAACAATTGTTTATGTTATTGTATCTCAAGTAACCTAAAAATGCAAAAATAATTGCCTCTTTAAAATCGACAGTTATCGTATCGGGTATTATTATTTCTGTGGATGTATGCGACTGAATTCTTTCAATTAAAAATTTGTTATAAGCTCCACCACCAGTCACTAACATATTAGTTCTACTATCTCCCCAAGTACTACAATTTGCTGCTATCTGTATTGCTATATGTTCAGTAAATGTTCTTAATTTATTTTCAATACTTATTTCATATTGATCAATACTTTTAATTACATTTTCAAATACCCACTCTTTACCTAAAGATTTTGGGAAAGTTATATGGTAATATTCTAGTGAATTTAGTTGCTCTAATAATTCTGTATTTATTTCTCCGGATGATGCAAGTATGCCATCTTCGTCAAACTCTAAATTTTTCTGATTTGCATAATGATTAAACACCATGTTCGCTGCACAAATATCGTATGCAATTCTTTTATCGTTTAATTGAAAAGACACATTTGCAATGCCACCAATATTTAAACAATAATCATAAATTGAAAATAAATATTGATCACCTATCGGTACTAATGGCGCTCCTTGTCCGCCTTTAGCAACATCTTCTTTTCTGAAATCACATACCGTATCTTTCTTGCAACTATTTGCAATGATATGCCCAGCACCAATTTGTAAACTTAATTTTTTTTCAGGCTGATGAAATATAGTATGCCCATGTGAAGAAATCAACTCAACATTATCTATGTTATTTTCTTCTATAAATAAATTTATTTCTACCGAAAATTTTTCTGCTAGTTCAATATCTAGTAATTGTAATTCTATCGCAGTCAAATTAATAGCTTGATTGAGTTTGTTTTTCCAATCTGAATTATATTTAATGCATTTAGAATATACTACTTCATATGAATATTTATTAGTATCTGCAATAAAATCGCAACACACTAAATCAATACCATCTAAAGATGTACCTGACATTAAACCAATTACTCTCATCGTACGAAGATAAATTTTTTTGCATAAAAAAAAGGCGATCAATTGACCGCCTTCTTAATGTTTTAATTTTATAACTATTTTACAATTTCAATTGTTCCTGTTTGTGTTCTTGCTCTCGACTCTAAAGTAAAGAAGTAAGTTCCTGCTGATTGCGAATCTTTAGGGTCCCACTCAAATGCTGGGTCTACCGATTCAAAAACTTTCTTACCCCATCTG